>JAKASY010000260.1 GCA_021817625.1 Bacillota bacterium
TCTTGCTCTGGAGCGCGGCGATCGTCGTCCAGACGTTCTTCGGCACGACGGTGGACCAGTAGGAGGCCGGCACGACCGCCTGCTGCAGGAGGAAGTGCTCGAACAGCTGGTAGCTCGAGCCCGGTACCTCGGAGAACTGGACCTCGTTCGGAGCGACGATCTTGACCGAGCCGAGGTCGAACGTCTGGGCCGTGCCCTGGGTGAACCACAGGGCGGCGGAGAGCTTAAGGTCCGCGGCCGTCACGGGCTTGCCGTTCGACCACTTGGCCCCGGGCTGAATCCACACGGTGAGGGTCGTGCCCTTGTTGGTGAGCCGCCACTTCGACGCGAGCGCGGGCCAGAACGAGTTCGGGTTCGTGGCCGAGAACGTGAAGTAGGCGAGCTGCATCTCGTTGTAGCCGTTGTAGGAGTTGCCCGTGGGGTTCCAGGGGTTGTACGGCGAGCCGGGCGAGATCGGGTGGTTCTCGTCGACGGTGGTGAAGACGCTCGGGGCGGCGGCCGCGATCGGCGCAGGCGTGCCGACCGCCAGGCCGAGTCCCAGGCCGACGGTGGCGACCGAAGCGAGGAGGGCAGGCAGATGGCGAGTCGTCATGATGGCCTCCTTGCGCCGTATGAATGGTCACGATGCCGTTGCGCCAACGTTGTGCGGCGATGATCGGCCCTGATGATGGGACGCTGCACAGTATAGCAGCCGACATCGGCGCTCGTTGTCTTTCGCAGCGATGTCGATCAGGGTGAATGCAGCGTTTCGCCGCCGTTTTTGACGTGCCTGCCTGCGATTCGTCAGCAATGTCTACCTTGATATCCATACTGTTAGCGGTTGTTCTAAATCGGCTAAACCGACTAGATCCTTCATGCGGTGGAAACGGATCCTCATTATGGCGATAGGGATGCTCCAACGCTGCGTACGGTGTGCATGAGCCGGCAATGTGGGCGCCCGGCGTCGACGTCCGACCCCCGCCGACCGCGCCTTACCGGACGGCGACCGCGCCCTTGGGGGCGCACGACGCGGCGGGCCGACCGAGGTCGGGACGCAGCAGTCCGCCAAGCGGAGCTTGGCGGCGGCTGCGGCGAGACCGCCGTTTCGATCGAATGGCGCTCGCCCGCGACGCTTCCGGCGGTGCGTGCGGCGGGCGACGGGCGCGAGCGTGGCGCCTCCGGCGGCCGCCGGCCGGCTCCACCGCTCCGAGACCGCGCGCCGTCGCTTCGGGGCAGGCTCGTCACGCCCGTCCCATTCCCGACATATTGTGCGGCGCGACCCGGATCCAAAAGAGGAGGAGGCTGCGCCAGTGGCGCTGTTCGATACGACGTTCGCCCCGTATGTGCCGTTTGGGAGCCGAACGCTGACCGTTGGTGCCACGGGCACGGACGTGGCGGTACTGCAGGCGGTTTACAACCTCATGCTCACGACCATGAACCCGCCGACGGGCCCGATGGGAGCGCCGGTCAGCGTGAGCGGCACGTTCGACGCCGCGACGCGCGCCGCCGTCATGAGCATCCAGTCCTACTTCGGCCTCGCGCCGACCGGCAACGCCGGCCTGGGCGTATACTTCATCTACGGCCAGGGAATCGGCGCCAACACCACCTACGGCGGGCCCGAGTACGGCAGCCGTCAGCTCACGCGCGGCATGAGCGGCGGCGACGTGACGGTCCTCCAGAACCGGCTCAACTGCTTTCGCTATGCCTCGCTGATCGGCGCGCCGGCCAGCGGCCGCTTCGACGCCGCGACCGCCGCCGCCGTGCTGGCGCTCAAGGCCGACGCCGAAGCGAACGGCGACACCGGCTTTCCGGACAACGCGATCGCGGGCTTCGGCTTCTACGACGCCACGTGGCTTTACACGTTCGCCGGCGGCCGGAACATCATGAGCGGCCGCAACGGCTTCGACGTGGTCTTCCTGCAGGTGATCCTTGGGTCCCTCGGCTACTACACCGGCGCGGTGACGGGCTTCTACGACGCGGCCACGATCACGGCCGTGCAGGCCTTCCAGGCGGCTACCGGCGTGCCCGTGAGCGTCGTCGTCGGGCCGGCGACCTTCTATCAGATAGGCCTTCACAACCCCATGGCGGCGCCCCGCCCGCTCGCCATCGCGTGGCCGCCCGCGGCTCCGCCCCCGCCTCCGCCGCCACCGACCGGGTGCTCGAACGGCGTGGACAACAACGCGGACCTGTCCGGCGTGGCGACTTGCCTGAAGAGCGAAGGCTACACGTTCGTGCTGCGCTACCTTGGCGGTCCCTGCTACACGGGCGTGAAGCTCACGAAGAGCGAGGCGGCGGCCTTGACCGGGGCCGGGCTCCTGGTCGGCACGATCTACGTCGGCGCCAACGCGGTGGCGGCCTTCCGCTGCGGCACCCAGACGCTGGCGCAGGGACGCAGTGACGGCGCGGCGGCGGCGGCGCTCGCGACGGCGGTCGGCCAGCCGGCGGGCGCCGCCATCTACCTGGACCTGCAGGGAGACCAGGTAAGCCCGCAGGCCGCGTGGCTCGCCTACGTCCAGGGCTGGACGGGGGCGGTGGCGGCGGCCGGCTTTCGCCCCGGCGTGTACTCGTCTCCCGAGCAGCTGACGGTCATCGATCGCCAGCCCTGGGCCGGTGCCGTACTTCTCTACTGGGTCGCCCGCTACATCACGGTGGGGCCGATCGTGCCGCCACCGTGTCCCACGACGGAGCTGGCCTTCGCGACGCTATGGCAGTACGCGGACGGCACCACGATCTGCGGCGTGCCCGGAATGGACCTGGACAGCCTGCAGAACATGGCCGGACTCTGGTCGTAGGGCCGGGGCGGCCGCGAGCGGGCTCCGGACGCTTGCCGGCGCGTCCTGCGCGACGGCGATGGAGACCTGAAGACAGGGGACGGCCCCCGCAGGCAACGCGAGATCAAGCGCGCCGCCTCAGCGTGCGAGCGGAAACGGCCCGGCGCAGGCTCCCTGCGCTCCGGGCCGTTTCCCTCGTTGCCGCGGGCGTCGCGTCGGCCGCTGCGGGCGCCGCCACGTGGCCTAGTTGTCCTGGCCTCCTTGGCTGCCCTGACTGTCCTGGCTGCCTTGGTCGCCCTGGCCGCCAACGAACGGGCTCGCGGTCACCTGTCCGCTCGTGGCGTCCACGACCACCTGGCCGGTGGAACCGTCCGCGTTCAGCAGTTCGACCACCCACACCGGCGAGTTGCTCTGGTTGTCGAGCTGGGCCTGGACCGGGATGCCGCCGCTGTCGGTCGTTAGCGCCGCCTGGATGGCTGCGGCCAGCGTCGTGGCCGGAGCGCTCGCCGGCTGCTGCTGACTTAGCTGCTCGACGACGGCGGTCGGCGCGGTCGCTCCCGCGGCAATCATGGCGCTGACGACGACGTCCGCCTCCATGCCGCTCGCGCTCTCGAGGACGATGTCATAGCTCGGCGTCGCGGTCGGCGAGAAGGCGCCAGAGATCTGTCCCTGGCTACCATTGCCGCCGTTGCCGCTGTCTCCCGAGTCGGCGGCGTTCGGCAGCGACTGGCCGTCGCCGCTCTGGCCCGCGCCCGACTGGCTGCCAACGCCCTGACCCCAGCTCGACTGGCCATCGCCGCCCTGGTAGCCGCCGAAGTTCTGCAGTGAAGCCGAGACCGCGAACGCGCCCGTCAAGGCGGGGTTGTTGAGGGCCGGCAGGGCGTTCAGGGCGGCGGCGATAGCGGCCTGCATCGATACCGCGGGAGCGGCGATCGTGGTGGTGCCCGCATTGCCGGAGCCCGTGCCGCTCGAGCCGGACGTCGTCCCCGTCGTCGGTGTGCCGATGTTCACGGTCACGGTCACCGTCTGGCTGTTGATCGTGAGGGTGAAGACGATTGTCGAGCCGTTGTTTGTGGTCTGCGCTGTCACGGGCGCACCCGCCTCGCTCGCCAGCACCGTCTCGAGGGCCGTGAGGAAGGCGCTCAGGCTGACGCCGACCGTCGCGGTCTGGCCGGACGTGCCGCCCGAGAGCCGCACCGGGTGACCGACGCGCGCGACGTGGCCGGTGCGCGCGTTCACGAACAGGCGTCCTTCACGTCCCTTGCTTGCCCAGGTAACCAGGTATCCCTCGGAGCGCCCGCGGACCGCCTTGCGCATGGACACGATGGCGACGCCACCTGAGCGCAGCGACGCGCGCAGGGCATGCGCGAGCCGGACGGCAGTCTGGTCGTGGACGTGGATCTTGATTCGACTCTGCGTATGCCCATGGCCTACGCCGTGCGCGAAGGCGGCCGGGCTGGCGACCCCTCCCGCCAGCGCTGCGCCCAACACCGCGCTGGCGGCCACGGCGCCCAGGAACCCTGGTTTCACCGAATTCACCTCATCTACATTCAACTGAAGCCCGCGCAAGCGTAGTTGTCGATTGTGGCAGGGTCATGGCAAGAATTTCTTTCGCCCCGCGCGCGGTGGACTCCTGCCGACACGGCACGACAACATTGTCGAGCGAGGGGCCGTTTGCGCTACGCCATCCGCCAGCCCGGGCGCCTTACGGCCGGAAGGCGTCGCGCACGACCTCGACGCCGGCCTCGGCGCCAGCCCGGAGGACCGCGCCCGCGCGCTCCTCCCCTCCGACGAGCGGGTGTGCCGCAAGCGCGGCGACCATCGCCTGGCGCGTCGGCTCAAGCGCCGCCGCCAGCGCCAGGCGCTCGTACGCCTTGACCGCCATGACAAGGT
>JAKASY010000261.1 GCA_021817625.1 Bacillota bacterium
GAGGCAGGGCAGGGTCGCGAGCGGCGCCATGAGGGCGCGGACCGGTGCCGCCTCCAGGGGATCTACGCCATACTCCCGCGCCGCGTGCAGGCCGCGGCGGGCGACCTTCTCCGTGAGGATGGAGCGCGGCACCCACAGGACGGTCACGACCATCGCCATGACCGACGCGATGAACACGGCGGTCATGGTGCCGAAGGCGATCGTGCGGCCGAAGTACACGGCGCTCGTGATCAGGCCGATCAGGCGCAGGAGCACCCAGGCAACGGCGGCGCCGAGCGCCCCGAGGGCCGTCGCCACGGCCGTGAGCAGGGCGAGGCGCCGTCCGTCGGTCGTGAAGTCGCTGCCCGTCTCGCGCACCGTGGCCTCCCCGTCATATGAATCGCTATGTGATATACATGGGCGCGCAGTCGCTCCCGATCTATACGCCTACGCCTCGTCCGTGGCAGCCAGTCGGGCGACGGCCACGCCGAGCTCGCGGTGGACGCGCACGAGCTCGTCGCGGTGGGTGTTCGTGAGCGCCTCGAGGACCTCGTTGCCGCGCGCCGTGAGGTGGACCTCCACGGCGCGCCGGTCCTCCGCGTGCGGCGCGCGCGCGACGAGGCCGGCCCGCTCCGCGCGGTCGACCTCGCCGACCACCGTGTGGTGGCGCAGCTCGAGGCGCTCGGCCAGCTCGCGGATCGTCGCCCACTCGCGGCCGGGAAAGCCCTTGACCGCGAGCAGGAGCTGGTGCTGCTGCGGCGTCAGGCCGGCGACGCGCGCCGCCTCCTCGCTGAAGCGCAGGAAGTGGCGCAAGGCGTGCCGGAACGCGGCGATCGCCTCGTAGTCGGCCTTCGCCAGGCCGATGCGCGGCTTCATGACCAGCGGACTGCCTCCCTTGCGTGCGTCTTCAGCTGATTATGTTGCATTACGATATTCTTTGGCGACGGCAGGGGACGCCACAGAGCCGAGGACGGCGGCCGCCTTGCCCACGCTCGGCTGCCGTGGCGCCGGCCGCGCGCTCCATTCAGTGCCCTGAACTACGCTCCACACGGCGGCCGCCGCCGGCTTCCCCCTGCGTCTGCCGCGAGCGCAGACGTGCCGCGTGCCGTGCGACACCAACGGCGCTCTCGCGCAGGTCCCCCTCGACGATCTCGCGGCGCTGTCCGTCGTCGGGCATGGTGGCGAGATCCTCGTACACGTAGCGCCGGTTGCCAGTCGCCACCGTGTGCGCCTCGTTCGCCGCCATCATACACGGCGCGGCCAGGACCACCGCCGGCTGACCGGCCTCTGTAGGGGCGCATTGCGCACAGGGTCGGACGGCCGCCCCCTTACCCGCCCTCAGTTGGTCGCGCCGACGGACCGTGCCCCGTACGCCGTGTGCCGTGTGCCGTGTGCCGTTGCACTGTGCTCCGTGCGCCGTGCGGGGCCGATGTTCAGTCGGTAAGGTGCCGCCCGGTGACCGGGCCGTAGCCCGCCCACCGTCGTCGGCGCGACGCGCTTACACCGGGCCGTCCTACACCAGGAGATCGACCTGCCATCCGGCGGCCTGGACCGCGTTGTCGACCCGGACCCGCTCCGCGGTCAGCGCGTCGATGTCGGCCCGCCAGCCGGCGACGTCGATGGTCGGAGCGTAGCGAATCTCCTGGCGCCCGAAGCGCTCACGCGGGGTCGCCGCGCCGGCCGCCGTCGTCAGAATCTGGCACATGCGGCCCAGGCGCTCGCGCCGCGCGAGAGGTGACATCCTCGCCGCCCAGGGAGACCCGCGCCGAGGCGTTCGTGCGGTGGACGCGCACGACCAGCAGCTCGAGCGCCCCAAGCGCCTCCTCGATCTGGGCGCGCAGGGCATCGGGCGCCTCGACCGGGCTGTCACCCTCCTGCACGGCCACCGAACGGCCCAGCCTCTCCACAAGTCCGTTGATCCGAGTGGTGAGCGCCTTGCGCTCGGCCAGCGCCTCCGCCAGCTTCACCGCCTCACCTCCCTGCCCGCCGGCCGCTGCAGCTGTGACCGGCGCGACAAATGGTAGGCAATATATGCCATGACGGCAAGCCCCCTGGCGTCCGGCCGACCCCTTGCCGTCGCCCCGCTACTCGGCCTCGTCCAGGGCCATGGGCGCCACCTTGCGCGTCTTGGGCACGAAGCAGGCGGCCAGATGCGAGCCGTCCTCGTACTCGCTCGGCGCGGGGTGGCGCTCGCGGCACTGCGGCAGCGCGAACGGGCAGCGCGGCGCGAACGGGCACCCGACCCCCGGCGCCACCGCGAAGTCCGAGGCGGCCGCCGCGAAGCGGTCCGGCCCCGGCCGCTCGAGGCCGCTGAGCACCGGCAGCGCGCCGAGGAGGGCCTGCGTATACGGGTGCACCGGCTGGGTGATGAGACGGTCGGCGCTTCCCTGCTCGACGATCTCGCCCCGGTACATGACGTACATGGTCGTGTCCGCGCCCACGTAGCGCGCGGCGGCCACGTCGTGCGTGATGAAGAGGATGGCGAGGCTCAGCTCGGCGCGCAGGCGGCGCAGCACCGCGAGGATGCCAAGGCGCAGCGACACGTCGATCATGGACACCGCCTCGTCCGCCACGAGCACCTCCGGCTCCACGGTGAGCGCGCGCGCGATCACGACCCGCTGGCGCTGGCCGCCGGAGAGCTGGTGCGGGTATTTGTGCAGGGTCGAGGCGTCGAGCCCGACCAGCTCCACCAGCTCGCGCGCGCGGCCCGCGACCCAGGAGGCCGGCCGGCCGCTGCCGGCCGCGGTGAGGCGCAGCGGGTCGCGCAGCTGGTCGCCGACGACGCGCGCGGGGTTTAAGGCCGAGTACGGGTCCTGCTGCACGAGCTGGACCTTGCGGAAGCGTCGCGCACGCTCGCGCGGCGAAAGCGTCGCGAGGTCCACCTCGCCGTGCAAGATGCGGCCCGCGTCCAGGCTCTCGTAGCCGGCCAGGATGCGGCCGAGCGTCGTCTTGCCGCTACCCGACTCGCCGATCAGGGCGACCGAGCCGCCGGCCGGGACGTCGATGTCGACAGCGTTGAGGGCGCGCACCGCGCTGCGCCCCAGGAGGCCGCCGCGCCCGGGGAACGTCTTCGTGACGCCTCTCGCCCTAAGCATCGCGCGACACCGCCCAGCAGGCGACCTGGCGGCCGCGGTCCAACGTGGCCAGCGGCGGCTGCGCCTCGTCGCACGTGGCCATGCGCAGGGGGCAGCGGTCGCGGAACACGCAGCCCCGCTCCGGGATCGTGAGCAGCGTCGGCGGGCTGCCCGCAAGCGCCTGGGCGCGGTCCACGTCGCCCGTGAGGCGCGGGATCGCGGCCAGGAGGCCCTTCGTGTACGGGTGGCATGGGGCGCGCAGCATCGCCTCCACCGGCCCCTGCTCGACCACCTGGCCCGCGTACATGACGGCGACGCGCTCGGCCAGCTCGGCGACGACGCCGAGGTCGTGGGTGATGACGATGCTCGTGAGGCGGCGCTCGCGCAGGATGTCGCGCATGATCTGGATCACCTGGAGCTGCGAGAGCACGTCGAGGGCGGTGGTGGGCTCGTCCAGGATGAGCACCCGCGGGCGAAGCACCAGCGCGAACACGAGGTTCACGCGTTGGCGCATGCCGCCGGACAGCTCGTGCTGGTACGAGGAGAGCACGCGCACGGCGTCCATGCCCATGCGCTCGAGCAGGCCGCGCGCGTCGCGCACGAGCGCCTGGAGGTCGCGCAGGCCGTGCGAGCGTCCGAGGTCGAGGATCTGGGCGCCGACCGTCTTGAGCGGGTTGAGCGAGTCCTGCGCCGCCTGGAAGGCGAGGCCCACCTCCTTGCCGCGCACGCGGCGCAGGGCTTCGCCGCGCAGGGCGAGGATATCGCCGATGCCGTCCATCTGCACCCGGCCGCTGTCGACCCGGCCGGGCTGCGGGATGCCGTTCAGGAGGGCGAGGGCGAGGGTCGACTTGCCCGAGCCCGACTCGCCGGTGACGCCCGTGACGACGCCGGGCTCGAAGCGCACGCTGACGTCGCGCAGCGCGGCGCGGTAGCCCTGATCGGTCGGGTACGAGACGGTGAGCGAGTCGACCTGTACGGCCGGTGGCCGCGCCGCCGCCGCCACATCGCTCACGAGGCCCGCTGTGCTCGCGGCCATGCTAGGCCCCCCTCAGGCGCGGGTTGAACATCTCGTCGACGGCGTCGAGGAAGAGGACGACGCCCAGGGTGACGAGGAGGATGGCGACCATGGGCGAGAGCAGGTAGGGAAGGGCCTGGACGGTGGTGATGGCGCCGGCGGAGAAGACGGCGAGGTTGAGCATGACGCCCCAGTTGTTGACGTTGAAGGGGACGACGCCGAGGAAGAACAGGCCGACCTCGCTGTAGATCGAGCCGACGATCGCCACGAGCAGGTTCATGGCGATGTAGGGCATGACGTTGGGGAGGATCTCCTTGAAGATCGTGTGCAGGCTCGACATGCCCAGGCCGCGCGAGGCCTCGACGAAGCCGCGCTCGCGCAGGCTGAGGGTCTGGGAGCGGACGGCGCGGGCGAGGCCGCCCCAGCCGACGATGCCGAGGACGAAGCCCATGGCGACGGGCTGGCCGAACTTCCAGACGGTGGAGAGGACGACGAGGAGGGGGAAGCCGGGGATCGTGAGGATGAAGTCGGTGACGCGCATGAGGATGGAGTCGGTAAGGCCGCCGAGGTAGCC
>JAKASY010000262.1 GCA_021817625.1 Bacillota bacterium
GTTCTCGGTGGCGGACGAGCGCTACCACGCGCCCAACGAGTTCTTCCGCCTCGAGCGGATCGAGCCCGGCGCACGGGCGTGGTATTCGCTCCTGCGGGGAATCGGGCCCACCCTGGCATAGCGTTTCGGCAGGTCTCGCGCTCCGGGCACGTTCCGGCGCGCGAGCGGCTCCGGCACGGCGTGCCCCGCGGCGGCCCTGGCACCTGCCCCCGACCCGTCGCGCGACGCCTTGGGCCCTTGGGCGCCGTGCGCTAGGCTTGACGGGCGGCCAGACGGGGGTGAGAGGGTGAGTGGGGCGACGGCGGCGGAGCGCGCCGGCCGCGCCGGGTCCGAGGGCCTCCTGTGGATCCTCGGCGCCGGTCGCCTGATCGGCGCGGCCGGAGCGTTCGTCGCCCTGTCCTTCTTCACCATCTACCTGCGCACCGACCTGGGGCTCGGCCTCGAAACGGTCGGGGCGATCGCCGCCCTGATCAGCGTAGGTGCCCTCGCGGGAAGCTTCCTCGCCGGCTATGCCGCCGACCGCTTCGGCCGCAGGCCGGCGCTGCTGATGAACCTCGCCGTGGAGACCCTCTCCCTCGCCGCCCTCGCGGCCTTCCACGCCCCGCTGCCCGTGGCGGCGATCGGCCTCGTCCTCGGCCTCGCGGACGGTGGTCTCTGGCCCACGTTCGGCGCGGCCGTGGCGGATATCCTTCCGCCCGCGCGGCGCCAGGGCGGCTTCGCCCTCATGGGTGCCAGCGTGAACGCCGGCGCGGCGATCGGCCCCGCTGTGGGGGGCCTCCTCCTGCCCCTCGGCTTCGGCCACCTGTTCGGGGTGGCAGCGGTGGGCGTTTGCCTGGCCCTCCTCGCCCTCGCGCTACGCCTGCCGGAGACCCGGCCGACGGGCGCAGCGCCAGGCGCGGGCGCGGCCGACGACGCCGGGGGCGGCTACGGCGTCGTCCTGCGGGACGGGCCGGTGCTGGTCCTTCTTGCCCTGCTTCTCCTGCCGCTCACCTGCATGGGCCTCCTCATCACCTTCTTCCCGCTCGCCGCCGACGCGACGCCGGGCGTGGGGCCCGAGCGCTTCGGCCTCCTGTTCGCGCTCTGGGGCGTGTTCATCGCCGTCTTCCAGATACCCGTAACGCGCCTGGTCGGCCGCGTTCGGCCGGTGAGCGCCATGGCTTGGGGATTCGCGCTCATGGCGGCGGGCTTCGTGCCCATCGCGCTCCTGCCGGGCGTCTGGGGCTATCTCGCCGGCATCGTCGCGCTCGCCTTCGGGGAGATGCTCAACTCCCCGCCGATCGGCGCCCTCGTGGCGAATCTGGCGCCGCTGGGCGCGCGGGCCCGATACCAGTCCCTCCTCGCGCTCGTCTGGTCGTTCGGCGGCGTGATCGCGCCGCTCGCCGCGGGCATGGTCTACGGAAGGATGTCACACGCCGCCTTCTGGCTGGCGGCAGGCGTCCTGGCCCTGGCGCCGGCGCCTCTTCTGCCGCTATGGCGCCTTCGCCACGCCCGGGTGCGCCTGGCGGAGGAGGCCGCGCGGGCCGTCTGACCACCTGGAAGCGGCAGGAAGGCGATGGCGGCCTTGGGCGCGAACCCCCTCGACTCGGGGTGACCTCGGCTGGAACGGACGGGCAAGCCATGGCGCGTCGCGGCGCTCGCTGCCCTCGTGGTGGCGGTGGGCGCTGGGGGCTTGGTCCTCCGTGGCCGCCGGGCGGCGACCGACCGGGCGACCACGCTGCCCGCAGCCGTGCGCCGGCTTGACCATGCCGGCCAGCGCGCCCGCGATCCCGGGCTCCCCGGGGTCGTCGCCGTCGTGGCCGGCGTTCCGGTGCCCGCCACGGAGGTCACGTCGGCCGAGGGCCTGCTCGCCGCGCGCGGCCTCGGCAGCGTCGGCGGCGACACCACGCGCAGGGCCGCCCTTCGCCTGATCATCAGCCAGATCATGATCGCCCGAGCCGCGGCGCGCGACGGGTTCGTCGCGAGCGCCTCGCTGGCGCAGCGGCAGGCCGCGGACGCGGGCATGCCCGCGACGGCGCGGGTCATCGCCGGGTACGAGTACGGCCAGCTCCAGGCCGACCTGGAGCACAAGGTGATGGCCGGCCGGAGAGGGCAGTTCGGCCCGGCCGCGTGGGACGCGTACGTGCGCTGGCTGGTGGCGCGGGCGCCGGTGACCTCGCACGTGCGCTGGTGGTCCGCGCGCGTCGCCGCCGCGGCCCCCACCCCAGCGCCCGGCCCGAGGGCCGCGCGCCAAGGGTTGGCTGGTGCGCCGCCCACCGGAACCGTGCTGCCGCCGCCCGCCACGGTGTTCTCTCCATCCGGCCTTCTGGGAGGAGCATCGTGATCGAGTTCGGGCAAGGCGCGTCCGCGACGGTCGGCGTGGACCACCGCTGGCGCGCCGGCCAGCCGCCCGGCCGGCACCCGCCCGAGCCGCCGATCGAAGTGCACGCCGCCGACGAGCACACGTTCATCCTCCGGCAGAGCAAGACGGTGCACTACGAGGCACCGTTCATGTACCTCTTCTTCGGCAGCGAGCGCGCCCTGCTCCTCGACACCGGCGCCACCGCGGAGGCCGAGCGCTTCCCGCTGCGCGTCGCGGTGGACGGCCTGATCGACGCCTGGCTCGCGCGCCACCCCCGTGAGGCGTACGGGCTCACGGTGGCGCACAGCCACGGCCACGCCGACCACGTGGCCGCGGACGACCAGTTCCAGGGCCGACCGCGCACGCAGGTGGTCGGGCGCGACGTTGCCGCCGTCAAGGCCTTCTTCGGCCTCTCCGGCTGGCCTGAGGGGACAGCCGCCTGCGACCTGGGCGGCCGTGTGCTTGAGATCGTGCCGTGCCCGGGCCACCACGAGAGCTCGATCGCCGTCTTCGACCCGCATAGCGGCTTGCTCGTCACGGGCGACACGGTGTACCCAGGCCGCCTGTACGTGAAGGATCCGGCCGCCTTCGCCCGCAGCATGGACCGCCTGGCGGAGGTCGTGCGCACGCGGCCCGTCCGCTACGTCATGGGCTGCCATGTCGAGATGCGCCGAGCCTCCGGCCGGGACTACCCGATCGGCACGACGTATCAGCCCGACGAGCGTCCGCTGCCGATGCGGCCGGACCAGCTCCTGGCCGTGCGCGACCGGGCGCACGCTCTGGCCGACCGTCCCGGTGCCCACATGTTCGACGACTTCGCGCTCTGGATCGGGCCGTGTCCAGGCGCGGTCGCACGCCAGGCGGCGCGGGCCCTGGCGCGGGAGCTCGGCCTCCGGCTCGGCCTGGCCCGCTGAGCGACGCGGCCGGCTTCGCCTAGGTAGCCGGGCGCCAGGCGTCGCGCAGCGCGCGCGTGATGTTCTCCCCGAGCACCTTGCGGATGTTCTCGTCGCTGTAGCCGTGCGCCACGAGCCAGCGGGCGATGTTGGGGAACGCCTCGCTCGGGTTCTCCACGCCCTCCACATAGGCGACCGGCTCGTAGGCCGGCACGTCGCGCGCCGCGGGACGGCCCGGCGGCAGGTGGGCGAAGGCGTGGTGCATGGCCACGTGGTCGCCGTACAGCGTGTCGGGACCGAAGGCGACGTGGTCGATGCCCATGAGGTTCGCGCAGTGCTCGAAGTGCGCCATCACAGCGTCCAGGTTGTGCCGGGGTGCCGTGCTCGACTGGGTGGAGTGGGGCGCGGCCTCGATGCCGATCACGCCGCCGGCCTGGGCGAGCGCCCGCAGCTGGTCGTCCGGCTTCATGCGCGGCGTGGGCCAGACGGCCCGCGCCCCGGCGTGGCTGATGAACACCGGCGCCCGGCTTCGCTCGATGGTCTCGAGGCTGGTGCGGTCGCCGCTGTGCGCGATGTCGATCGCCATGCCGAGCTGGTTCATGCGGCGCACCGCGGCCCGGCCGAAGTGCGTCAGGCCGCCGTCGCGCGCCTCCCACTGGCCCCCACCGAGCGTGTTCGACTCCACGTACGTGATGCCGATCATGCGCACGCCCAGGCCGTACAGGATGTCGAGGCGGTCGAGCTCGTTCTCGATCGGCGTCGCCGCCTCCTCCGTGAGCACCAGGGCCAGGCGCCCGTTCGTCCGTGCCGCCTCCAGGTCGGCCAGCGTCAGGGCCGGGTAGACGAAGCTCTGATGGTGGATGTCGCTCAGGCGCATGCCCAGGTCGTAGATGATGTCGTCCCACTTCCACGCCGACTTGGACGTGATCGTCGCCTCGCCGTTCGCCATGCCGTCGAACACCACGTCGAGGCCGCTGCGGCTGAGGCCCTCGTACGCGAGGAAGTCGCGGCCCTCGCGGCGCAGCGCGTGCACCTCCTCCATGCTCTCGGGCAGGCGGATCGGGTGGTCGTGCAGCGAGATGACGAGGCTCTCCTCAATCAGGCGCATGGCCCGGGACTCGCCCGCCTCGTCCAGGGCGGGCCGCCCGGGGTGGCCGGGTAGGCGCTCGCCGTCCGGTGCCAGGCGGAAGACCCGGTAGTCGCTGCCCGCCTCCAGGTACGCGTACGGGCGATGGCCGTCGTAGTCCTTCACCTTCACCGCGCGCTACCCCCTTCGCGCGCCCCCGCGGGGAGGGGGTACGGGTAGGCTGGAAAGCGCTGGATGGCCTTGAGCGGCTCTCCGGCCGCGAGCCGCGTGCGGGTCTCCTCCTCCGCGCGCAGGCGGTCGGTCACGGAGGCGAGATCGGA
>JAKASY010000263.1 GCA_021817625.1 Bacillota bacterium
ATCTGGAGACGTACGGCTTGTGGCCGCTGTAGTTCGGGTTCGGCACGAGCGTCCAGGACTGGTTCTGGACGGCCTTCGCCAGCTTGAACGGACCGCTCGTGACGCTGTCGAAGTTCGGGTCGGTCGCGTTCTTGCCGAGGTAGGTGATCTCCTGGGTGATGTTGGTCGGGTACTTGTCCCACGCGGCCTTCGGCAGGATCGGGATGACGCCGATGCCGTTGTACTCGAACCACTCCTGGTTCACGGCCTTGTTCAGCGTGATCGTGAACTCGTAGGTGCTGTCGACGGTGAAGCCCTTGATGTCCTGCGGCATGCCGCCAGAGCCAAGGGCGGACGAGGGCCACGGCGCCGGCGCCTTGGCGTTCATCGTGGCCATCAGCACGTTGAAGCTGAACTGGGCGTCGGCGCTCGTGATCGGCTGGCCGTTCGACCAGTGCCACTTCGGGTTCATGTACACGTTGAACACGGTGCCCTGCTTGTTGTACGTGATCTTCTGGGCGATCGACTGGCTGTAGTCGATGGCGTAGCTGCTGTTGATGTAGATCAGCGGCTGGTACATGAGGCCGACGAGCTGGCCAGTGTAGAGGCTTGCGTTGGCGTTGTTCGCGATCGGGAAGTACCACGGAATGTTCGTCTGGGTCGGCAGCGCGTAAACAATCGTGCCGCCATTGTGCGGAGAAGCCTTAGAGACATTTTTGGCGCCGGCCATCGCTGTCCCGACCGCCGTCGAGGCCAGCATCGCCGCCGCCGTTAAACCTCCGATGAGGGAGGCGCGGGAGCCAAGGCGCATGACAATCCCCTTTCCCAATCTGCGGCACGCACCCACCCGCCCGGCGGCCCCTGCACGGACGCCGGGCGGGCCCGGGACGGCCCCTTCCCTCGGATCCGGCGCGACCATTCGCGAGCGAAGTTTCCGAATCCTGCCGCTTTCCGCGCCAGCACCGCGCCAGGCGCGACGCGCAGGGCCCCGGGGGCAGTGCCCCCGGGGCCCGAGTCGGTGCGGCGGTCGGCCTAGGCTACTTCACCGACCAGTAGTTCATGAGCGGGAAGCCGGTGACCGGGTTGGCCGTGGTGTTGTTGAAGCCGACCACGGTCTTCTCGACCTCCGCGTCCGTCGCCGTGTCCGGCATCCACAGGGTTGGGAGCTCCTTCGCCGTGTAGTACTCGTAGGCGAAGAAGTTCCGCGTGTTGGCCGCCGGGCTCGGCGCCGGATTGATCGTCGCCTCCACCAGCTTGTTCTCCGTCGGGTCGTTCCAGCCGAACGAGTCGAGGCCCTGGTTCTTGTAGAACAGGCTCTCGCCCGACGGGTAGGAGCCGCCGTAGATGATGCCGATGCCGGTGGCCATCTGCCAGGCGCTGGCCTTCTCCACAAGGCCGAACTCCGTGACGAGCTGGGTCGGCTTGAGCGTCACCTTGACGCCGATCTTCGCCCAGTCCGCCTGGAGGAGCTGCGCGGTCTCGGCCTGCGCCTCGTCGCCCGACGGGTAGAGCATGGTGAAGGCCATCGTCTCGCTGCCCTTGGTCATGACGCCGTTGACTTCCTTCCACCCGTTGCTCTCGAGGAGCTGCTTGGCCTTCGCCAGGTTGTACGGGTAGAGCGGGCGTGTGAGGCGCGGGTCGAGGAACGGCGTCTTCGGCGTGGGCGGGATCGGCCCGTACTGCGGCATCGCCTGGCCGTGGTAGATGACGTTCGCGATGGCGCTGTTGTCCATCGACTCGTATAGCGCCTGACGCACGTACAGGTTGTCGAAGATCTTGTTCACGCCACCCTGGGCTCCGCTGTTCATGTTCACCAGGGTGTAGAAGTAGTTGTAGCCGAACTGCTCGACCATCGTGTCGTTCGTGAGCTGGCCGCGCGCCGACCAGTCCGCTGGGGGCAGCCAGCCGACCTGGATCGCACCGGTCTTGAGGCCGGCGAACTCCGCCGCGTCGGACGCCTCGTACTGGAAGATAAGCTTCGAGAGCGTCGACTTGTGACCGGCGAAGTCCGGGTTCGGCACGAGCACCCACTGCTGGCCCTGGGTCGCGCTCTGCAGCTCAAACGGGCCGTCGACGACCGAGTCGAAGGTGGGGCTGGTGGCGTTCTTGCCGAGGTACTTGATCTCCTCGGTGATGTTGCTCGGGAACTTGTTCCACACGGCCGAGGGCAGGATGGCGATCGTGCCCAGGCCGTTGTAGATGAACCACTCCTGGTTCACCGGCTTCTTCAGGGTGACGGTGAACTCGTACTTGCCGTCGACCTTGAAGCTCTTCGCGTTCTGCGGCAGGTTGCCGCTGCCCGCGCTGTAGTTCGGCCAGGGCGCCGGCGCCTTCGGATTCTCCGTGGCGATCAGCACGTTCCACCCGAACTGGGCGTCGGCGCTGGTCACTGGCTGGCCGTTCGACCAGCGCCACTTGGGGTTCATGTAGACGTTGTAGACGGTGCCGGCCTTGTTGTACGTGATCTTCGAGGCGATCGAGTTCGGGTAGGAGATCTTGTAGTTGGCGCCCACGTAGATCAGCGGCATGTACAGCTGGTTCACAAGCTGCGCCGTGTAGAGGCTCGCGTTCGACGCGTTCGTGTACGGGAAGTACCACGGAATCTGAGTCTGCGCCGGCAGCGCGAACACGAGCGTGCCGCCGCTTGCGGCGCGGTGGTGGACGCCCGAGGCGTTCACCAGGCCGCTGCCGGCCAGGACGCCGGCAAGAAGGGCCGCGGAGGTCAGGCTGCCGAGCACGGCAGCGCGTGACTTCACCTGCATATCGATCCCCTTTCGGTGAGGCAGCCGTCTCCGCCCGCCGCGCGTAGGGGGCCTACCTCTCGCGCGCCGAGGCGGCGACGCGAGGGGAGGCCGGACATGACAAAACGAACGGCGGGCAGGACGGCCTCTTCGTTCCTACGCATGATTCGCGGCCGCGCGATCCACTCCTCCCGCTGAAACGCGAGGATGATCGCTTCCAATCATCGGCACGGCAGGGAGCCGATGCCCTACCATCGGGCGGGCGAGGGCCCCGCCCGAGCGAGCAGCAGGCAACACGGCCGCGGGCGCCGGCCGCCTTCCCCGCGACAGGGGACGGCACTCCTTCATGGAGCCGTCTCCCCCGCTCGCTATCAGGTTCGCGCGATGTGCCGCGATTGTGTCCGGCGGCCTTCGCGCTAGGCGCCGGCCGCCGGCGCCGCCAGCGCGGCGTTGAGGCGCTCGATCAGGGCGGCGAGCTCGTGCTCGGGCATGCGGACCATCATGCCGGTCAGCGCCCGCAGGTCCGCCTCGAGCATGCGCCGACGCATCTCCTCGAGGCGCGGCAGGGCGTCGTCGCGCAGCTCGCCGGCCATGGCCGCCGCTGCCGCCGCCTGCACGCGCTCGCCCTGGGCCTCGACCACGCGGCGCACCTCGTCGGCCAGCTCCGGCTGGCTCATGAGCTCGAACAGCTTGGTCTTGCGGTCCACCGCCTGGAACGGGCGGGTCGTGCCCGCCACGCGCACGCGCGCGGCGAGCGGCGTCTGCGCCGACGACGGCCCCACGAGGATCTCGAAGTCGCCGCTCTCGACGAACCAGTCGTGGATGCCCGTGTGATAGAAGGCGAACGCCCGTCGGTCGAGGTCAAACGTCACCGCCGCCGACTGGCCCGGCCCGAGCTCGACCTTGGCGAATGCCTTGAGCTCCTTGGGAGGGCGCACGACCGTGTGCTCGACGTCGCGCACATAGAGCTGCACGACCTCCTTGCCGGCGCGCGCGCCGGTGTTCTCGACGCGCACGCTGACACGCAGCGAGTCGCGGTCGGTGAGCTCGACGCGGTCGAGCGCGATGTCACGATAGGCGAACGACGTATAGCTCAAGCCGTGACCGAACGGCAGGCGCGGCACCTCGGCGCGGGCTTCGTAGTAGCGGTAGCCGACGAAGATGCCCTCGCCGTAGCGCACCTCGCTGACGCCACCCGGAAAGTCAAGGAGGGCCGGCGTCTGCGACAGGCGCTGCGGGTAGGTCTCCGCGAGCTTGCCCGACGGGTTCACGTCCCCGACCAGGACGTCCGCGACGGCGCCGCCGACGGCCTGCCCGCCCAGGTGGCAGAGGAGCACCGCCGCCGCGCGCTCGAACCACGGCATCTCGACCGGCGCGCCGTTCATGAGCACGACCACCAGCCGCGGCTGGGCCGCCGCGGCCGCCTCGATCAGACGCACGTGGGAAGGCGGCATGGAAAGGTGCGCCCGGTCGAAGCCCTCCGACTCGTAGGACTCGGGCAGCCCGGCGTACACGACGGCCACGTCGCTGCGCGCCGCTAGGTCCGCCGCCTCCCGCACGAGCGCCTCGTCCGGCTCGTCCGTGTCCAGGGCGTAGCCGGGAGCGTAGTCGACCCGCGCTCCCGCCCCGAGGCTCTGGCGCAGCTCGTCGAGAGGCACGTCCACGCGGGTGGGGTTGACGTGGGAGCTGCCGCCGCCCTGGTAGCGCGGCGCCTGGGCGAACGCCCCGAGCACGGCGACGGATCCGGCCCTGGCGAGCGGCAGCACGCCGCCCTCGTTGCGGGCGAGGACGATGCACTCCGCGGCCGTGCGGCGGGCGAGCGCGTGGTGCGCGTCCGCGCTGTACGAAAGGCCCGGCCGCCTCCCCTCGTGCCCGCGCAGGATGATCGTGAGCAGGCGCTCTACCGCGTGATCCAG
>JAKASY010000264.1 GCA_021817625.1 Bacillota bacterium
TCTCTTGCGCGCGAGGCGCTCGATCGCCACGTCGAGGTGCGTCTCCCCGAGGCCCTCGAGGATGAGCTCGTCTGTGTCCCGGTCGGTGTACACGTGAAGGCTCGGATCCTCCTCGACGAGGCGCTGCAGCGCCGGCGCGAGCTTGTCCTCCGACGCCTGCTGGCCGGTCTCCACGGCCATGCGCATGACCGGAGCGGGGAAGGCCAGGGGCGGCAGCAAGACCGCGTGGGCACCGTCCTCGCACAGGGTGTCGCCCGTCGCCGTGTGGGCGAGCTTGGCGACCGCGCCCACCTCGCCGACGCCCAGGTGCGCCACCGGCAGCTGCTTGCGGCCGGTGACGTGGAAGAGCTGGCCCAGGCGCTCCTCGTGGCCGCCCGCAGGGTTGTGCATGTGCAGGTCCGTGCGCAGCTCGCCCGCCAGCACCCGGATGAGGGACAGGCGGCCCACGTAAGGGTCGGCCATCGTCTTGAACACGCGCACGACCGCGCGGCCGTCGGGCGTCAGGAGGGCCGCCTCGCCGCCGGCGGCCGGCGTCGCCGTCACGGGCCTCGGCGGCGGCGCCAGGTGGCGCACCATCTCGCACAGGAGGTCAATGCCCATGTCCCGCGGCGGGCACACGGGCAGGACCCATGCCGGGCCGCCGGCGGCGCGCTCCTGAAGTCCCTTGGCCACCTCGTCGTCGCCCAGGCCGCCCTCGTCAAGGTAGCGGGCGAGCAGGTCGTCGTCGCCCTCGGCCGCAGCCTCCTCCAGGGCCGAGCGCGCGCTGCCCGCCGCCTCTACCTCTGCGGCCTCGGCGCTGCGGCGGGCGTGGGCCGGGCCATGGTGGTCGCGCCGCACCAGGTCGACCAGGCCGGAGAGCGTCTCGCCCTCGCCGATCGGCACGGCGAGGGGCAGGGCGGGCGCACCCAGGACCGCGGCCGTGCGCTCGATCGCGTCGTCGAAGCGCGCGTTCGCGCGGTCGAGTCGGGTGAGCGCCACGATGACCGGCACCCCCGCCTCACGCGCCCACCGAAAACCGGCCACGGCGGCCGGGCCGGGCTCGCCGTCGGCCCCGACAAAGACGAGCGCAAGGTCCGCCACGGACCTTGCGCCCACCGACTCCGCGGCGAAGTCGGGCTCCCCTGGGCAGTCGAGGAAGAAGAGCACCCCCTCGTCCGTCGGCACCGTGGCCACGGCCACCGACAGCGACATGCCGTGGCGGACCTCTTCCGGCTCTGCGGCCAGGTGCGAGGTGCCCTCCTCCACCTTGCCCAGACGGTCCACGAGGCCGCGCCGCGCCAACAGGTGCTCCAGGTAGGTCGTCTTGCCCGCGCCGTGGGCGCCGAACACACCGATGCACAAGGGCCGGCTCGCACGTTCCTCCAACGCTTGCGGTGACCCCGAAAGCGATCCTCCGGGGCCGCCTTGCCCCCCTTCGGACGCCTGATCGCTGGCCAGGCCGTGGGCGCGGCGCGCAGCTTTCGCGCGAGTGCCCGGTCCGGCCGTGCATGGTGGGTTCGCCGGCCGGCGCCGGTTCCCTCGTGACGCGGAAAAAGTCGGACGGTCGCCTACAGGCGCAGCACCACGGCCAGCGCCAGGAGCGTGGCCAGGAGCACGGGCACGGTGAGGACCAGGCCGGCCGCCATGTAGTCGCGCCAGGAGATCGTGAGGCCGCGGCGGGCGAGGAGGTGCAGCCAGATGAGCGTCGCGAGCGAGCCGATCGGCGTCATCTTCGGCCCGAGGTCGCTGCCCACCACGTTCGCCAGGGCGAGGCCGAGGCGCGTGCTCTGAGGGACGTGCGCCGCGCTCACGGCCAGGGCGCCGACGAGGACGGCGGGCAGGTTGTTCGTCACCGACGAGAGGACCGCCGCGAGGTAGCCCGTGTAGACGACACCCGCCACCTGGCCGTGGCGAGCGGCCCAGGCGATGGAGTGGCCGAGCGCGCTCACGAGGTGGGCGTCGCGCAGGCCGAACACGACCACGTACATGCCCAGGGAGAACACCACGATGCCCCAGGGCGCCTCGCGCACGACCCTGGGCACGTCGACCGCCGGGCTGCCGCGGGCGGCAATGAGGACGACAGCCGCCGCCGCAAGCGCGACGACCGCCACGGGGACGTGCGCGAACTCGCTCGCGACGTAGCCGGCGCCGAGGAGCGCGAGCACCACCCAGCCGACGCGGAAGAGGCGGGGGTCGCGCACGGCCGCCGCAGGGTCGCGGCCGCTCCCCTCGACGCGCACTGGCAGGCGGCGGCGGTAGAGGAGGTAGAGGGCGCCGACGCTCGCGGCCAGGGCCGCCGCGTCCACGGGCACCATGCGCACGGCGTAGCCCACGAAGCCGATGTGGAAGTAGTCCGCCGAGACGATGTTCGTGAGGTTCGACACGATGAACGGCAGGGAGGTGGCGTCGGCGATGAAGCCGCCGGCCATGACGAAGGCGAACACGGCGCGCCCATCGAGGCGCAGGGCGCGCACCTGCTCGTAGACGATCGGCGTGAGGATCAGGGCGGCACCGTCGTTCGTGAACGCGGCCGAGACCGCCGCGCCCAGGAGGAGGGTGAGCACGAACAGGCGTCGGCCGCGCCCGTCGGCCGCGCGCACCATCTGGAGGGCCGCCCACTCGAACAGGCCCGCGCCCTCGAGCGCGAGCGAGATCAGGACAACGGCCACGAACGTCAAGGTGGCGTCCCAGACGATGGCGACGACCTGGCCGACCTCGGCGAAGGTGACGACGCCGAGGACGACCGCCAGGGCGCCGCCCACGGCCGCGGGCCAGCCGACCGAGAGGCCGCCGGGCTGCCAGACGACCAGGGCGAGGACGGCGACGAACAGGGCGACGGCGGTGATGGCCTCTGCCACCCGGGCGATCGACCTCCAGCGTGCGAACGGGGTTTTGGGGCGATCGGGGCCATGAGCGCCATTCGTGCTGAGTGTGCCATGGCGCTGGGCGCGTGGCGAGCCGGCGGGGAGGGGGTGAGGCAACCGGCCTGCGCGCCGAGCAAGGTGCGGCAGGCGCCGGGAGCGAAGGAGACGTGCCGTGACGCGGCGCGCGCCGTCCTCACCTGCCAAGCGCCCGCATTCTAGGGAGGGAAGTCCGTGCGCATCGACCCGGTCGTCGTCGACGCCATCGCGCAGGTCGCCGAGGAGGAGCTGGCCGCCTGGCGGGTGCCCGGCCTCGCCCTCGCCGTGGTCGACTCCTCCGGTCCGCGGCTCGCCCGGGGCTTCGGCCGGCGCTCTCTGGCCGAAGACCTTCCCGTCACGGCCGACACGGCGTTCGCCATCGGCTCGTGCACGAAGGCGTTCACGACCGCCGCCATCGGCGTGCTGGCCGACGACGGCCTTCTCGACTGGGACGCGCCGGTGCGCGCGGTCATGCCCGAGTTCGAGCTCGCCGATCCCGTCGCCAGCCGCGAGATCACGCTGCGCGACATGTGCTGCCATAGGTCCGGCCTGCCGGCGCACGACCTCGTCTGGTACAACGCGACGCTCAGCCAGGCGGAGCTCGTGCGCCGCATCCGCTACCTCGAGCCGAGCCGGCCCTTCCGCAGCGCCTACCAATACTCGAATCTCATGTACATGGCGGCGGGTCAGGTCGTGGCGAGGGCAGCGGGACGGTCGTGGGCGGAGGTCGTGTCGGAGCGCATCCTGCGCCCCCTCGGCATGCGGGGCACGCACCCCTCGGGCGCGGGCATCGAGGAGCTCGCGGACTGGGCGCGCCCCTACACGCGGGAGGACGACGGCTGGCGGGAGACCTACCGCTACGCGAGCAGCGAGGGCCGCCCCTCGGGCTCGGTGCACTCCACCGCCCGCGACCTTGCCACCTGGCTCGCCTTCCAGTTGGGGGCGGCGGCGGGCTCGGACACCGCGCCCCTCCTGTCGGCGGGCCAGGTCGCGAACATGCGCACGCCGCTCGTCGTGCCCGAGCCCGAGGCGCAGGTGCCGGGAACGCCGCTTACCGCGTACGCGCTCGGCTGGTTCGTCCAGACCTACCGCGGCCACCTGCGCGTCGGGCACTCCGGTGGCGTGCGCGGCTACTCGGCGATGGTGAGCTTCATGCCGGACGAGGGGATCGGCGTGGCCATTGCGACGAATATGGACGGCCACGCGCTCGGCCTCGCCCTGCAGAACCGGGTATACGACCTGGCCCTAGGGCTTGCGCCCTGGGACTGGACAACCACGTTCCGGGACCTCGCGAAGGGCGGCTTCGTGCTCGCGCAGGCGGGCGCCCAGGAGCGGGTGGAGGGCACGCGCCCGTCGCACGCCCTCGGCGCCTACGCCGGCACCTACCGCCACCCCGCCTACGGCGAGGTCGAGGTGGCCGTCGACAGCGACGACCTCACGATGCGCTTCCACGCCCTAACCTGGCGGGCGCGCCACCACCATTACGACCAGTTCGCGGTGTCGGGCGAGGTGGTCGAGAGCATCGCGCGCTTCGAGACCGAGCTCGACGGCACGGTGGGAGCGCTGTCGGTCCGGCTGGAGCCGAACCCGCGCGTGGCGCCCATCGCCTTTCGCCGGGTGTCGGCCTGAGGCGCGCCCAGGCATCGGCGCCCACCCAAACTGCGCCCCTTGTGGCCGTCTGCGTGCTATGATATCGCCACATGATATCGGATGCGGCGTTCCCTCGGAC
>JAKASY010000265.1 GCA_021817625.1 Bacillota bacterium
GCACGCGGGCCGAGGTCGAGCGGGCCGCCGCGGTGTGCGATCGTCTGGCCACCGACTCGAGCTTCCTCGACCGGGTGGAGGCGGTTGGCCCCCTGTCGGGCGGGCGGGCGCCGGTCCTCGGCCTTGTCGGCCCGCTCGCACGCGCGAGCGGCCTCGCCGGCGACGTGCGCGCCTGGCAGCCCTACGCCGCCTACGGCGGCGTCGACCTTCCCGCCATCGTGGAGGAAGACGGCGACTGCTACGCACGCCTGCGCGTGTGGAGGCGCGAAGCCGAGGCGGCGGCGGCGATCGCCCAGAGGGTAGCGCGCGCCCTGCCGTCCGGGCCCGCGAGGCGTCGCCTGGCGGCGCGCTCCGGACGAGACCTCGCGGCTGTCGAGGCGCCGTCCGGCCTGCTTGCGTACTGGCTCGAGACGGACGCGCATGGGCGCGTCGCGCGCTGCCACATCATGCCGCCCGCACTGGCGAACTGGCACGGCCTGCCGGACGCCCTGCGAGACTTTTCGTTCCAGGACCTGCCGATCATCCTCGCGTCGTTCGGCCTATCTGTGGCCGACGCCGATCGCTAGGGGGGAGCGCGATGCCCTGGTTTTGGCGAGGTCTCAAGACGCGCGTGCCGACGCTCTCCCCACGGCTCCTCGCCGAGTCGGCGCCGGGCGTCACGCCCGGGCGCCCCGTCGACACCTCGTTCGCGGCGGGCGCACCTGATCCCGACGTCTGCCCCTCCGATGCCCTAGCCGCCGACGCCGTGGGCGTGCGCGTGGCGCTCGAGCGCTGCGTGCACTGTATGCGCTGCCGGACGGGTCCGCGGCACATGACCTGGCTCCTCGACAGCGACTGGGCGATTTCGGCGCCCGACGGCGCGCTGCCGCCCCCGTTCCGGCACTCCGTGCACGTGCGCGTCCTGGACAGCGGCGACTGCGGCGGCTGCCTCAACGAGGTGCGCCAGCTCCAGAGCCCGGTGTACAGCCTGCACCGCTTCGGCGTGTTCGTCACCCCGACGCCGCGCGAGGCGGACGTGCTCCTCGTGACCGGGCCAGTGACCAAGGGCATGGAGGCGGCCCTGTGGGAGGCGTACGCAGCCATGCCGACGCCCAAGCGCGTCGTCGCGGTCGGCACGTGCGCGGCCACCGGCGGGGTGTTCCAGGGGAGCTTCGCCGTGCGCGACGGGGCGCAGAGCGTGGTGCCCGTGGACGTCGTCGTGCCCGGCTGCCCGCCGCCGCCGCTCGCGATCTTGGGCGCCCTGCGCGCGGTGCTCGGCGAGGACGCAACGGCGCCGGCCGTCGTCGGCGAAGGTGGCGCACAGGCATGAGCGCCTTCGCCGTGTTTGCGGCCCTCACCGCCGCCGCGGCCATCGCCGCCTTGGTGGCGCCGCCGCGCGCCGCCGCGTCATGGAGCGCGGCCATCGGCCTCCTGCAGGCCGCCGCCCTCCTCGTGTCCGGCGTCGCGACCGTCCTCGCCCCTGGCTGGTCCGCGCGCCTCTGGTCGCTCGCGGGCTGGGGAGCGCTCGGGCTGCGAGGCACGCCGCTCGGCGGCTGGCTCCTGGCGATCACGGCCGTGGTCCTTGGCGCGGTGTGCCTGTACTCGCCCCGCTACATCGCGCACTACCGCGAGCGCTACGAGATACGCCCGTTTCTCGCGGTGATGCACCTCCTCGTCGGCTCGATCGCCGTCATCCTGGTGGCCGGCGACGTCGTCACGTTCCTTGTGGCCTGGGAGATCATGTCGGTCCTGTCCTATCTCACGGTCACCTTCGACCACCTCAACCCGGAGAGCGCCCGCGCCGGCTACATGATGCTCGGCGCGAGCGAGGTGGGCTTCCTCATGGTCGTGGCCGCCTGGCTGCCCCTCGTGGTCGACGCGCGCAGCGTGTCCTTCGCCATCATCGCGCGCGTCGCGCCCCACGTGGTGGGCGGCGGCCTCGCCTGGGCCGTGCTGCTCCTGTCCCTCGCCGGATTCGGCGTCAAGGCCGGGCTGTTTCCCGGCATGAGCTGGCTACCGCGCGCGCATCCCGCCGCCCCGGCCACGGCGTCCGCCGTGCTCTCCGGCGTCATCCTCAACCTCGGCGTCTACGGCATCATCCTCACCAACGCCGTGCTCCTGCCCACCCGCTTTCTGGCCGAGGGCCTCGTTGTCTTGATCGTGGGCAGCCTCTCGGCGATCATCGGCATCCTGTACGCCTCCACCGACGGGCACATGAAGCGTCTTCTGGCGCATAGCTCGATCGAGAACATGGGTCTCGTCACGGCGGCCGTGGGCGTCGCCCTGACCTTCGCCTCGCTGCACCTGTGGACGATCGCGCTCCTCGCCTGGATCGCCGGCCTGTACCACCTCACGAACCACTCGCTCTACAAGACGCTGCTCTTCCTCGGGGCGGGCAGCATCGACCAGTCCGCCGGTACGCTGGACATGGACCGGCTGGGCGGCCTCAGCCGCCTCATGCCGTGGACCGCGGCCTTCCTCCTGGCCGGCACGATGGCCACCGCCGCGCTCCCGCCGTTCAACGGCTTCACGAGCGAGTGGCTCATCCTCCAGAGCCTCTTGCGAAGCGTCGACCTCCATCGGCCCGCCGTGGAGGTGGTCTTCGCCCTCTCCGCCGCGCTTCTGGCCCTCACCGCCGGCCTCGCGGCGACCGCGTTCATCCGCTTCTACGGCATGAGCTTCCTGGGCTACCGGCGCTCGCCCGAGGCGGAGCGGGCGGCCGAGGCGGCGCCGTCGCAGCGGGCAGCCCTGGCCGGGCTCGCCGCGCTCTGCCTGCTCCTCGGCGTGGCGCCGACGTACATGGCGGGCCTTCTCACCCGCGTCATCGCCGCGTTCGCCCCGACCGGCGGCATCCGGGCCCTCGTGCCCGCGTTCTTCTCGCTCCACGCCCTGCCGCCCGCTCTGGCCAAGGCGTTCTACCCGCTGGGCGCGGGGGCGCTCGGACGCCTCCTCCCCGGCCCCGGCGTCGTGTTCCTGCACCAGAGCGCGCCTGTTGGGGGTAGCGTCGTGTTCGCCATGTCGCCCACCTACCTGGCCATCACTCTCGGGGTTGGGCTTGGCCTTCTGTACCTCGTGGTGCGCGCCGCCACGCGCGGGCGACGCACGCTGGTCGGTCGCCCCTGGCTGGGAGGGCAGCGACGCATCGACGCCGGCATGACCTACACGGCGACCGGCATGGCGCGGCCCGTGTGGGTGGTGTTTCGCGCGGTGCTGAGCCCCGGCCGAAGCGTCGACGAGGAGGAGGTGGTGGCCGAGCACTTCCGGGTCGCGATCTCGCGCGACGACTCCGCCGCCTACCTTCTCGACCGCGCCCTGGTCGGGCCCGCGACGCGGGCCGCCGAGTGGGTTGCCCGGACGCTCGCGCGCATGCACCGGGGCAGCGCCAACACGTACGTCGTCTATGCCCTCCTGGCCCTTCTGGCGGCGCTCATCCTGGTCCGCCTGTAGCGCGGGTCAGAAGCGGATCGCCCGGCACAGCGCCCGTTTGCCGGCGAAGCGCGCTGCCGGACCCAGGTCCTCCTCGATGCGCAGGAGCTGGTTGTACTTCTCGACGCGCTCGCCGCGGGCGGGCGCGCCCGACTTCAGGTGGCCCGTGTCGAGCGCGACCGTGAGGTCGGCGATGAAAGTGTCCGCGGTCTCACCCGAGCGGTGCGAGACCATCGCGCCCCAGCCGTGGCGCTGGGCGAGGCGCGCGGCCGCCATCGTCTCCGACAGCGTGCCGATCTGGTTCGGCTTGATGAGCGCGGCGTTGCCGACCCCGTCGGCGATGGCCCGCTCGATCAAGGCGGGGTTGGTGCACAAGATGTCGTCACCGACGAGCTCGAGCTCCGCGCCGAGCACCTGGGTGAGCGCCTGCCACCCCGACCAGTCGCGTTCGCCCAGGCCGTCTTCGAGAAGGCACAGCGGGTAGTCGCGCGAGAGGTCCTCATAGAGCCGGATCATCGCCTCGCTGTCGAGGACGCGACCCTCTGAGCGCAGCTGGTATCGGCCGTCGCTCTGGGCGAAGGCGCTGGCGGCGGGGTCGAGCGCCACACCGATGTCCCGACCCGGTTCGAGCCCGGCACGTCGGACCGCCTCGACGATGAGGTCGAGGGGCTCGCGGTTCGAGCGCACGCTCGCCACGAAGCCGCCCTCGTCGCCCACCGACACGGACATGCCACGCACAGAGAGCACGTCTCGCAGGGTGTGGTAGACCTCGCTTCCCCACTGAAGCGCCTCGCGGAACGCCGAGGCACCATAGGGCACGAGCATGTACTCCTGAAAGTCCGGCCCCTGCCAGTGGGCGTGGACGCCGCCGTTCATCACGTTCATCAGGGGGACGGGCAGTCGATGCGCCGCGGGCCCGCCAAGGTAGCGGTAGAGAGGGAGCTCGTGCTGGCGTGCGGCCGCCCGCGCGCAGGCGAGCGACACCGCGAGGATGGCGTTCGCGCCTAGGCGGGCCTTCGCCGGGCTGCCGTCAAGGGCGATCATCGCCTCGTCCAGGGCGGCCTGGTCCTCCGGCGGCCGCCCCACGACCGCCGGGCCGATGCGCTCCGCCACGTTGCCGACGGCCGTGCGTACGCCCTTGCCACCGTACCGGTCAGGGTCGGCGTCGCGCAGCTCGACCGCCTCCTGCGCTCCCGTGGACG
>JAKASY010000266.1 GCA_021817625.1 Bacillota bacterium
AGACGCATGCCGACACGGGCAGGGAGACCTCGAACTCCGTCGCGATGCGGGCGTCGAATCCGCGCCCGGCCTTGGCGATCGCGAACGTGTTCTGCGCCTGGTCGCCGCACGCCTCGACGCACTTGTAGCAGAGGATGCAGCGGGCCGGATCGCGCACGTAGAGCTCGTTGTCGATGCGCACGGGCTGGGCGAGCGTCTGCCGGCCGGCGGCGTCGGGAGGCTCGTGGTGCCCCGCGGGCTCCGCCTTCCACTGGGTCTGGGACGCCGGCCCGAAGCGCTCGTGGTCTACGCCATAGGCCTCGAGCCAGGAGAGCACCTCGGGCCCGGCCAGGCTCATGTCCACCGCCGACACCAGGAGCTCGAGGACCATGCGGCGCGCGGCGAGCACGCGCTCCGTGCCTGTGCGCACGGCCATGCCCTGCTCGAGCGCGCGCGAGCACGAAGGCACCAGGGCGCGCGAGCCCTCGACCTCGACCACGCACAGGCGGCAGACGTTCACCGGCCTCATGCCCTCGAGGAAGCAAAGGGTGGGAATCCGCTCGCCCAGCTCCTCGCAGGCCTCCCGGATCGTCGTGCCTGCGTCGACCGTGACCTCCCGGCCGTCGATCGTGGCATGCACCGCGCCGGGCGACGGCGCGGCAAGGGGAGCGCTCATGCCTGCTGCGCCTCCTTTCCGAAGATGCCGAGCCGGAGCGCGGACTCCACCGCCGCCGGCGCGGTCTGCCCGAGGCCGCAGATGGACGCGTCCCGCATCGCCTGGGCGAGGTCGCGCAGGCGGCCGACCTCCGCCGCCACCGACGTGAGCGGGCGGCCCGCGACCAGGCGCGCCACCAGCTCCTCCTGGCGGACGGCGCCGATGCGGCAGGGAACGCACTGCCCGCAGGACTCGTCGCGGAAGAAGCGAGCGATGCGCAGGACGATGTCCTGGAGGTCCACGCCGTCGTCGAACACCACCACCGCACCGGACCCCAGCGTCGCCCCGCTCGCCCGCAGGGACGAGGGGGTGAGCGCCATGTTGAGGGCCTCCGGGCCTACGAACGTCCCCGCCGCCCCGCCAAGGAGCACGGCCTGGAGCGCGCGGCCTGGCGGAAGGGCGCCCGCCAGGGCCACGACCTCGCCCAGCGCGGCGCCCGACGAGAGCTCGTACACGCCGGGCCGCGTGACGCTGCCCGACACGCTGACAAGGCGCGTGCCCGGCGCCTCCGGGCTGCCCAGCGCGCGGAACGCGGCGGGACCGCCGCTGACGATCGCGAGCACGGAGAAAAGCGTCTCGATGTTGTTCACGGCCGTCGGCTTGCCGAACAGGCCCCGCGTGGCCGGGAACGGCGGCTTGTTGCGCGGCTCGCCGGCGAACCCCTCGATGGAGTTGAGAAGCGCCGTCTCCTCGCCGCAGATATAGGCGCCGGCGCCGCGCCGGACCTCGACGTCGAAGCGCAGGCCGCGGCCGAGGATGTCCTCGCCCAGAAGGCCGCGTGCCCTCGCCTGCTCCACGGCGCGGCCGACACGCGCCGCCGCGAGCGGGTACTCACCGCGCACATACACGTAGCCGCGCTCCGCGCCGATCGCGAAGCCAGCGATGGTGAGCGCCTCCACCAGCGCGAACGGGTCCTCCTCCATAAGCACGCGGTCCTTGAACGTGCCAGGCTCGGACTCGTCGCCGTTGGCCACGACGAAGCGCGGCAGGTCGGGCTGCGACGCCACGGCGCGCCACTTGACGCCGGTCGGGAAGGCGGCGCCGCCCCGGCCCTGCAGGCCGGCGTCGGTCACCTGCCGGATCACGCCGTCGCGCCCGATGCGAAGCGCCTCGCGCAGGGCTGTGTAGCCGCCCGCCGCCCGGTAGCTGTCGATGCTCTCCGGGTCCGTGCGCCCGACGCGGCAGAGGGCGACGGGACCGCCCGCAGACGCCGCAGCAGGCCGCGGTGGGGCCGGCCCTCCGGCGAGGACGTCGGCCACGGCCTCGACCGTGGCCGGGGCGACCACCACCTCGCGGGGAGCCTCGCCCGCCTGGATGACGAGCGCGGCCGGCGCGCGGTCGCACTGCCCGAGGCACGGGCTCTTGCAGAGCGCCGCGCCGCCCGGCGCACCGCCCGCGCCGAACGCCCTCTCCCAGGCCTCGGCCACCTGCTCGGCGCCGCGCAGGCGGCACGCCACGTCGTCGCACAGATGCACCTCGACCGGTTGCGCGTCCTCCACGTCGAGGAGGGCGTAAAAGCTGGCGACGCCGTAGACCTCCGCCTGCCCGAGGTCGAGACGGCGGGCGAGCTCCGCCACGGCCCCCGGGCTTACACCGCCAGTCCGGTGCTGAAGCTCGCCCAGTGCCGGAAGGAGGAGGCTGCGCCGACCGGCCGTGCCCGCGCGCCGCGCCACCCTTCCCGCGCCATCCGCACCCGCCGGCGCGGCGCCGCCGTCGCGGCCGAGGACCGTGTCGATCGCGTGACGCTCGGCCGTGGTGGCGGACCGCTCGCGTGCGCTCACGACGCGCCGCCCCCGCCGCCGGCTGCCGCGTGAGACGCTCGCGCCGACACAAGCGGCTCCACGCGCACCGCGGTCGCCTTGAACTCCGCCGTGCCGGATTTGGGATCCCACGTGTCGAGCGTGAGGAGGTTGGTGTTCACCTCGTAAGGGAAGTGCAGGGTCATGAACGCGAGGCCGGGGCGCAGGCCCGCGTCCACGCGCACTGGCACGGCGAGCTCCCCGCGGCGCGAGACCACGCGCACCATGTCCGCCTCCGCGAGCCCGAGGACCGCCATATCCTCGGGTGACAGGTCGAGCGTCTCGCCGCGGCGCATGGGCGAACGCAGGCTCCCCGACTGGACGCCGGTGTTGAACGAATCGAGGCGCCGCCCCGTGGTCAGGCGGATCGGGAACTCCGGCGTAAGGGCATCGAGCGGGGGCTCGTAGGCGGTCGCGTGGAAGGACGCCTGCGGTCCCTCGACCGGATCGCGCCACAGCCGGTCGTGGAGGAACTTGGCGCCGGGGTGCGTCTCATCGGGGCACGGCCACTGGATGCCCTTGAGGGCCTCGAGGCGGGCATACGACATGCCGCGGTGCATGGGCGAGAGGCTGCGGCACTCGTCCCACACCGCTTCGGCCGTCGGCGTGCCCCAGTCCCGCGCCAGCCGACGGGCCAGGAGGGAGAGGATCTCCAGGTCGTCGCGCGCGCCGGGCGGCGGCTCGAGGGCCTTGCGCACGCGCTGCACGCGCCGCTCGCTTGACGTGACCGTGCCCTCGGCCTCGCACCAGGAGGCGGAGGCGGGCAGCACGACGTCCGCCATCTCCGCAGTGCGCGTGAGGAACATGTCCTGCACGACGAGGTGGTCGAGGCCCTGGAGCAGAGCCTCGGCGCGATGGCCGTCGGCCTCAGACTGGGCGGGGTTCTCGCCGATCACGTAGAGCGCCCGGAGCTCGCCGCGCGCCATGGCGTCGAACATCTGGGAGAGGTGCATGCCCGCGCGCGGCGCGATGGCGCAGCCCCAGGCCGCCTCGAAGCGCATCCGCGCCTCGGCGTCCCGCTCGATATCCTGGAAGCCCGCGAGCTTGTTCGGGATGGCGCCCATGTCGCCACCGCCCTGCACATTGTTCTGGCCGCGAAGCGGGTTGAGGCCGGAGCCGTAGCGCCCGACGTGCCCGGTGAGCAGGGCCAGGTTGATCAGGGCGAGCACGTTGTCGACGGCGTTGTGGTGCTCGGTGATGCCGAGCGTCCAGCACAGCTGGGCGCGCTCCGCCGTCGCGTAGGCGTGCGCGAGCTCCCGGATGGCGGCCGCGGGCACGCCGGTCAGCGCCTCCGCGCGCTCGCGCGTGTAGGGCTCCACGGCCCCGCGGTAGGCCTCGAAGCCGGTCGTCGCACGCCGCACGAAGGGCCAGTGCACGAGCCCGGCCGCGATGATCTCGCGGCCGACGGCGTTCGCGAGCGCGATGTCGCTGCCGACGTCGAGGCCGAGCCACAGGTCGGCGTGCCGGGCGCTTTCGCTGCGGCGCGGATCGACCACCATCAGGCGCGCGCCGCCGCGCATGCCCCGCAGCACGTGATGGAAGAAGATCGGGTGGGCCTCGCGCGCGTTCGAGCCCCACAGCACGATCAGGTCGGTGTTCTCCATCTCCTCATACGAGCTGGTGCCGCCGCCCGCCCCGAATACCGTCGCCAGACCGACGACGCTGGGGGCGTGTCAGGTGCGGTTGCAGCTGTCGATGTTGTTCGTGCCAAGGACGGCGCGCGCAAACTTCCCGGCCAGGAAGTTCACCTCGTTCGTCGCCTTCGAGCAGCTGAAGATGCCGGTCGCGTCCGGCCCATGCCCCTCTACGGCGGCGCGCAGGCCGGATGCCGCACGCTCGAGCGCCTCGTCCCAGGAGGCGGGACGCAGGCTTTCACCGTCGCGCACGAGCGGCTCGGTCAGACGAACGTGGGGTCGTGCCACTGAATCACCCCCTCGCCCGCGAGCGTTCGCCCTCGCGGGGCGCATGCCTGCCGAGGCGAACGCGGCGGCTGTCAGGGCAATTATGTCACGACAGGCGCAAGCCCAGCGCCCGCTGGATCTCTCCCTTCGGTCCACGGGGGGGCCACGGCTCGAGGCCCCCGGTTGGACCCT
>JAKASY010000267.1 GCA_021817625.1 Bacillota bacterium
GCGCTCGGGCCCGGCCAGCGACGCCATCTCCGCAAGCCGGCCGGTCATGGCCGAGAGGCCCGGGACGTGCCAGTCCGTGGGGCGGGCGAACGCCTCCTGCACATCGACGACCACGAGAGCGGCGCGCGCCGGCCACGACGGCCGGGCCGCGCGCTTCGCCAGGGCGCTCACGTCGAGCGCCTCCCGGCGATGTCGCGCACGGCGCCGAGCTGCTGGACGACCACCACAAGGAGGATGGAGGCTGTCATGAGGATCGCGGACAGGGCGTCGATGTCGGGCGAGTAGCCCACGCGGATGCTGTTGTATACGATGAGCGGCAGGGTCTGCACGCCGAACGGGGCGAGGAAGTACTGGACGATGAAGTTGTTGAAGCAGACGATGAACGCCATCAGGGCCGCGGCCAGGAAGCCCGGCGCGGCGAGTGGCAGGGACACGCGCAGGAACGTGCGCATCGCGCCCGCGCCCAGGCTGCGCGCCGCCTCCTCCAGGTGCGGGTCGAGCTGGCCCAGGCGCGCGATGAGCACCAGCACGGCGTAGGGTACGGACAGGGCGAGGTCGCCGAGGTAGAGGCCGAGCAGGCTGTTGCCCTGGCCCGTGAGGGCCGTGAGCACGATGTTCATGCCGATCGAGAGGATGATCCACGGCACGGTGATGGTGGCCGCGAAGGCTATCGTGAACGGCCAGCGCCATGCGCCGGCGTAGCGCACCATGGCGAAGGCCGCCATGGCGCCGAGCACCACGGACGCCAGGGCGACGACCAGCGCGAGCTGGAGCGAAAGGCCCACCGCCGCGAGGAGGCCCGAGCCGTGCACCAGGGCCTTGTACCAGTGCAGGCTCCAGACCACCGGGAACGTGCCCAGGCTCGAGCGGTTGAAGGACATGAGCGCCACCGTGGCCAGGGGCACGAACAGGAAGAGGTACATGAGCACGGTCCACGCGAGGGCGATGCGCTCGCCCCACGGCCGGCCCGATCGGCGCGCGGCCATCACAGCGCCGCCTCCGCCCGTCTGGGCAGCCGGCCCGGCGCCTGCGCCAGACGCGCCGTCAGGGCGCGGACCGCGGCTACGACAAGCTGGAAGAGGCCCAGGCAGCACAGCACCGCGAACAGCAGGAGGAACGACAGGCACGCGGCGAGCGGCCAGTCGAACACCTGGACGATCTGGTTCTGGATGGCGTTGCCGATGAAGAAGGAGTTCGGCCCGCCCAGGATCTGCGGCTCCACGAAGGTGCCGGCCACGGGCGGGAAGACCAGGATCACACCCACCAGCAGGCCGGGCGCGCTGAGGGGTAGGAGAACCCGGCGGAAGAGCGTCAGGCGGCCGGCGCCCAGGCTTCTCGCGGCGTCGATCGCGCTGCGGTCGATCTGCTCCAGGCTGGTGAACAGGGTGAGGACCATGTACGGCACGTACTCGTACAGGAGCACGAGGACCACGGCGTACGGCGTATAGACGATGCTCGACGACGAGGACGCGAGGTGCAGCGCGGCGAGCGCCGCCATGATCGGGCCGCCGGGCTGAAACAGGACCATGAACGAGTACATGAGCAGCAGTGAGGAGGTGAGGAACGGCACCATGACCAGGGACAGCCAGGTCATCTGGTTGCGTCGCAGCACGAGGGCCAGGGCGTAGGCCATGGGGTAGGCCGCGGCGATCGTGAGCACGGTGACGAGGGCGGCCAGGCCGAGCGAGCGGAGGACCAGCCCCAGGTACACCTGCTGCGTGGACAGGGCAGTCGCCCACTCGGCCCATGTGAAGTGCGCTCCGGGCGGCGCCTGGTTCAAGAGGCTGTACGCCGCGACCGCGACCAGCGGGCCGACGATCATGACCAGGAGGAGCAGGCCGGTGGGCGCCACCAGGAGCGCCGGCACGATCCCTGACGCGAGGCGGCGTGGCGGCGCGGTCACATGTCTCACCTCCGGTGGGACCTGTGCAGGCCGGGAGCACGGCCCAGCGCCGTGCTCCCGGCAGCGCGGGAGGGTCGGGCCCCGCTACTGGCTTTGCACCGCCTGGAACAGGTCGGTCCACTGCGTGAGCTGGGACGCCGGCATCGGCAGCTGCAGGATCAGGTGGGGGAGCCACTGCGGATGCAGGCCGATGATGTTCTTGATCTTGGTCGACACGTGGCTCGCGACGAGGCTGTTCGACGGGGCCGGCGGCTCTTGCGAGAGGTCCGTGGCGTAGCGCCCCTGGAACTGCAGGCTGATCATGTAGTTGATCCAGTCGTAGGCGAGCTGGAGATGGGGCGCGTTGCGCACGATCGCCCAGTTGTCGACCCAGCCCACGGCCCCCTCCTTGGGGATCACGTAGGCGATCGGCAGGTTCTGGCCGATGTCGGTGCCCGCGAGACCCGACCACAGCGAGCCGACGGTGATGGCGCCACTCGTGAACGCGTGCTGCCAGTCGTTCGCGGACGTCCAGTATAGCTTGTCGAGCTGCTTCTGCTGGATGAGCGCCGCCTTCACCTTGGCGAGGTTGGGGTGGTAGGGGTTCTCGTGCAGGTAGAGCGCGGCGATCATGATCGCCGTCTCCGGGTCGCTGTAGAAGCCGATCTTGCCCTTGTATGCCGGGTTCCAGAGGGCGGACCAGGAGTCGAGCTTGGCCTTGATGGCCTTGGTGTTGTACGCAAGGCCCGTGGTGCCCCACATCCAGGGGACGCCGTAGTCCTTGCCGTTGTAGCGGTCGTACGGCTCCTTCTGGAGGATGGGGTACAGATACTTGAAGTTGGAGAGCTTGCTCACGTCGATGGGCTGGAGGAGGTTCTCCTGCGCGGCGGGGCGCAGGTACTCCAGGTTGGGCAGGACGACGTCGACCTTGCCCACGCCACCGGTGCGCAGGATGTTGAGCGCCTGCTCCTCGGAGTTGTAATAGACGGGCTTGATGATGCAGTGGTAGGTCTTCTCGAAGTAGCTGACGACCCAGGGCGCGTCCGATCCATAGTCCTCCCAGTTGGCGACGACGAACACGGGCAGCTTGGCTGCGGGCCGGTGCGCCGCAAGCACGCCAGCCTGAGCCGACAGGAGGGCCGTGGCTGCAGCGGCGGTGGCCAGGGTGGTCATAAGGCGGCCACCAAAGCGCATGGGTCTACCTCCCCTCTTCCTTACAGGCCGGCCGGCTGGCGCTCACGGCGGCACGCCGACCAGCAAAGCCGAGCCGGTATTTGGAACCGGTTCCATTTGCAGAGTTCTACATCCCGGGACGAACTCCTGCCGACGCGCGCGCGTTCTAGCCGGCCGCGTTGACGTCGGATCGTCCGAGGCGGGTGGAGTTGCGCCACACGAGCGTGGCCGACAGGCGCCGCCTGATCGGCAGGCCCTCCGCCCCCGAAAGCCGGGCCAGGAGGAGCTCGCCGGCCTGCTGGCCGAGCGCGTATGCGGACTGGTCGACGGTGGACAGGGCCGGCGTGAGCACCGCCGACCACGGCAGGTTGTCGAAGCCGGTGAGCGACACCTGGTCCGGCACACGCACGCCCGCCTCGAGAAGGGCGCGCAGGGCGCCGGCCGCGAGCATGTCGTTTGCCGCCACCACGGCCGTGAAGTCGCCGCCCGCGTCGAGCAAGCCGCGGGTGCGCTCGTAGCCGCTCTCCATCTCGAACGGCCCGTAGCTCCAGTGCACGACCACGCCCTTGCGCCCCCGCAGGGCATCCTTGAATCCCCTGCGGCGCTCCTGCGCGGTGTCGATCGTGCCCGGGCCCCCGAGGAAGGCGATGCGGCTGTGCCCGCCGTCCAGGATGCACGTGGCGAGTTCGAACATGGCTTGGCGGTTGTCCGACGTGACCTGGTCGCACATCACGTCGGGCCAGGCCCGGTCGACGAGCACCAGGGGCACCGGCGGCAGGGTCGTGGGCGTGGCGGTGGCGGTCGGGGCGAGGACGATGCCGTCGACGCGGCTGGCGAGGGTGGCGAGCAGGAGCCTCTCCTCCGCCAGGCTGCCGTCCGTGTGTGCGAGCAGCACCTCGTAGCCCGCTGCCCGGGCCGTGTCCGCAAGGCCGCGCGTGACCTGGGGAAAGAAGGGGTTCGTGATGTCGGGGATGAGCAGCCCCAGCGTCATCGTGCGGCCAAGCGACAGACTCCGGGCCGTCTGGTTCGGGCGATAGCCCAGGGCGGCGATGGCCTCCTCGATCCGCGCCCGCGTGGCCGGAGCGACGCTCTTGGGATCGTTGAACAGGCGCGAGATCGTGCCCGTCCCGACACCCGCCCGACGCGCCACGTCGCGGATCGTTGCCATCGGTGCCCTCCCGCGTCAGCGTTGATCTCGGCCCGACCCTACCACACGCGCGGCGCATGCGCGCGCGGACCCGAGCGAGGACCTTGAGGGCGTCACCGCACGGGCCGGCCCGGGAAGGCGCGGATCAACGCACGACCGCCGGGAGAATAACGGCGCAGCGCGGCCCGGCCACGCTGCCCGCATGCCGTTAGCGAGTGCTCGGGGGCGCGGTCGAAACGGGTGGCAAAGGCCGCTCTCCCGCTCCGGGACGCGACGGCCTACGATGGCAGGCTCACGACGTCCACCGGCACGCCGTGCTGCAGCACGCCCGTGACCCAACGCTCCTCGACGCCGCTACCGGCGTCGAGCGCGCGGT
>JAKASY010000268.1 GCA_021817625.1 Bacillota bacterium
GCTGGCGCCGCGGCAGCGGCCGGCACGGCCAGGGCCGCGATCACCTCGACCGGCGCGCTCACAGCTCCTCACCGCCGATCCCGCCGGCAAGACCCTCGGCCACGGCGTGCGGCCGGCGGATCGTCGCGATCTCGTCGCGCTCCTTCTCGTCCGCCGCCTCCGTCTCGCGCCGCCGCCGCTCGGCCGCCTCGACGAGGAGCACCTCCACCCTCTCCTCCTCGGTGCGGGCGCGGCGCACGGCCTCGCGCGAGGCGGCCAGCAGGCGGTCGCTCTCCGCCACGCGCCGTCGGGAGCGGACGACGGCGCGCACGCCGTGCTCCACGGCCTCGTGCTGACCCTGAAGCGCCTCGGCCGTCACGCTCCGCCCGTGCCCGGAGGCGGCGGCCAGGCGCGCGCGCAGGCCGTCGCGCACGCGCACGCTCTCCGCCTCCGCCGCCTGGGCCGCGATCAGGCGGGCCTCGTCGCGCGCCACGGCGAGGGCGCGCTCGTCCGTGTCCGCCTTGCGCAGCCGGTGCAGCCGCCGAAGCCGCTCCTCGTTCACTGGCCCAACTCCCCTGTCATCGACCTGAGACGGGCCACGGTCTCCGCCAGGGTGGATCGCTCGTCACTGCCCTGGCGCAGGAAGGCCTCGATCGCCGGGCGCGCGGCCACGGCCCGGTCGATCTCCGCGTTGGCGCCCGCGGTGTAGGCGCCGATCCGGATCAGGTCCGAGCTGTCCTCGTAGAGCGACCACAGGCGCCGGAGCTCGACCGCGTCCGCCTGATGCTGACGGTCGGCGACCTGGGTCATGAGACGGCTCAGGCTTCGCCGGGGATCGATCGGCGGGTAGTGCCCGCGCTCGGCCAGGCTCCGGGCGAGCACGATGTGCCCGTCCAGGATGGAGCGCACGGCGTCGCTCACGGGCTCGTTGAGGTCGTCGCCGTCCACGAGGACGGTGTAGAAGGCCGTGATCGAGCCGCGCGCGCTCTGGCCGGCGCGCTCGAGAAGGCGCGGCAGCTCCGCGAACACCGACGGCGTGTAGCCCCTCGTCGTGGGCGGCTCGCCCACGGCCAGGCCGACCTCGCGCAGGGCCATGGCGTACCGGGTGACGGAGTCCATGATGAACAGGACGTCCTTGCCCTGGTCGCGGAAGTACTCGGCCACCGTGGTGCCCACCTGGGCGGCGCGGATGCGCACGCGCGCCGGCTCGTCGGACGTGGCGACGACCACCACCGAGCGCGCGAGGGCCTGCGGCCCCAGCGTCTCGTCGATGAACTGGCGCACCCCGCGCCCGCGCTCGCCCACGAGGGCGATGACGATCACCTCGGCCTCGCTGCTACGCGCGAGCAGGCCGAGGAGGGTGGACTTGCCCACGCCGCTGCCAGCAAAGATGCCCACGCGCTGGCCGCGCCCAACCGTGCACAGGGCGTCGATCGCCCGCACCCCGGTGCCGAGGGCGCGCGTGATCGCGGGGCGCTCGAGCGGCGACGGCGGTCGGCGCTCCACCTCACGCCGCTCGCGGCCGACCGGGCCGAGGCCGTCGATGGGCCGCCCGAGGCCGTCGAGCACCCGCCCGAGCACCTGCGGCCCCAGCTCCACGGCGAACGGCCGGTCGTCGGGCACCACGCGCGCCCCCGGCCCCACCTGCCTCCCCTCGCCCAGCGGCATGAGCAGCACGCGTCCGTCGCGGAAGCCGACCACCTCCGCCGGCAGCGGCCCGGTCGGGGTGTGCACGTCGGCGCGGTCGCCGACCTTGGTGCGCGGCCCGAGCGACTCGATCATCAGGCCCGTGAGGCGGGTCACGCGGCCCACCGCGAGATAGGGCGGCGTGCTGCGCGCGGCCTGCGCGAGGGCGCCGAGGAGCGCGTCCGAGGTCGTCTCAGGCGCCGCCTCGCGCGCGAGCCGGTCAAGCGTCGAGGCCAAGGCTCTTCGCCACCTCCTGCATCGCCCGGTCCATCTCGCTCAGGCGCTCGGGCCAGACCCACTCGATGTCGCCGGCACGCGTGCGCACCCGGCACGAGCCGGGGGAGAGGTCGGGGTCGGGCACCACGCCGATCTCCACCTCGCCCGCCATCTCCGCCAGCCACAGGTTCTTGGCCGCGCGCGCCGCCTTCATGTCCTCGGGGTGCACGACGACCTCGAGGATGCCGAGAGGCTGGCTCTCGGCCAGGATCTGGGCGACGTGTTCGCGCACCACGTCGGGATCGAGCGTGACGGCCGCGCCCATGAGGTGACTCGCGACCTCGCACGCCAGGCGGCCCACGCCCCGCACCAGGTCGCGCCTTAGCTCCTCCGCCTCGGCGCGTGCCTGCGTGAGGAGCTGGCGCGCCTCCTCGGCGCCACGCCTCAGGCCCTCGCCGTAGCCGTCGCGCTGGCCCAAGCGCATGCCCTCCTGGCGCCCCTCCTCCGCAGCCTTGGAGCGGATCGCCGATGCCTCGGCCAGCGCGGCCGTGATCTCGCCTTCCACCGTCATGCCGGCCATCTCCGCCTGGGCGTGGTCGTACATCGGCAGTGGCGCGCTCTCCGGCAGGACGACCACGGCCCGCGCTTTGAGAAGGCGCCCTCCCCAGTCGTCGCGCAGGCGGGGGCTAGACCACGACATCCTCTTCGCCTCCACGCGAGATGATGATCTCGCCGCTCTCCTCCAGCTGCCGGACGATGGCCACGATGCGCCGCTGGGCCTCCTCCACGTCGCGCAGGCGGACCGGGCCGAGGAACTTCAGGTCCTCACGCACGCTATCGGCCACGCGGCTCGAGACGTTGCTCAGGAACTTCTGCTGGATGCTGTCGCTCGCGCCCTTGAGGGCCAGGGTCATGTCGTGGTTGTCGACATCGCGCAGGATGCGCTGGACGAAGCGGTCGTCGAGGCGGGCGATGTCCTCGAACAGGAACATGCGGCGCTTGATCTCCTCGGCGAGGTCGGGCGAGTTCTCCTCAAGGTGGCCCATGATCGTCTTCTCCGTGCCCCGGTCCACCCGGTTGAGAAGGTTCACGACGACGTCGAGGCCACCGGGCGTGGAGAAGTCGGCCGTCATCAGCGAGGCGATCTTGGTCTCGAGCACGCGCTCCACCTCGCGCACCACGTCGGGCGACGTGCGGTCCATGCGGGCGATGCGCTGGGCGACGTTGGACTGGATGTCCGCCGGCAGGGCCTTGAGCACCTGGGACGCCTGCTCGGGCGCGATATAGCTCAGGACCAGGGCGATGGTCTGCGGGTGCTCGCCCTGCAGGAACGTGAGCAGCTGCAGGGGGTCGGCGCGGCGGGCCACCTCGAACGGGCGGCCCTGGATGGAGCTCGTCAGGCGGTGGATGATCTCGAGCGCCCGGCTCGTGCCCAGGGCGCGCTCGAGCACGTCCTGGGCGTAGCGCAGGCCGCCGGCGGCCACGTAGGTGTGGGCCTCGAGCAGCTCCGCGAACTCGAAGAAGACGGCGTCGCGGCCGGTGCGGTCGATGTTCGGCGGGCTGGCCACCGCCAGGGTGATCTCCTCGATCTCCGCGTCGGACAGGTGCTTCAGCACCTGGGCCGCGAGCTCGGGGCCAAGGCCGAGGAGGAGGATGGCGGCCTTCTGCCGGCCGCTCAGCACGAGGGTCGTGTCCGCCATCGCCCATCACCTCCCCTGCCGCGCCGTCGCGCCTTGGCCGCCTAGACGGACATCTGCATGATCGTCTGGTAGGCGGACAGGGCCTTGGACATCACCGTGGAGGCGCTCTCCACGGCCAGGTCCGCCTGGGCCGTGGTCACCATCAAGGCGTCCAGGGTGCCGCTTCCGGCGTAGGCGAACTGGGTGGCCAGGGTGTTCGCCTGGCTCGTCGCCTGGGCAATGCCGCCGATCGCCCCGCTGAGCGCCTGCTGGAAGCCCGTGGCGGCGGAGCCTGCGCCCGACGGAGCCGCCGAGGGCAGGGCCGCCAGCGTCTGGCTCACCGACCCGAGCGGCGGGATCGTCATCGCCCTCGCCTCCCAGCGTGGTTTGCGGCGCCTAAGCGCCCTGGAGGTTGGTGATCACCGTCTGCTGCGCCAGGAAGCGGTCCGCCAGCGTCTGGCCCACGCCCTGGCTGGCCGTGGCCGTCTGCTGGAGGTCGATGAGCGCCTGCTCCATGTCCACGCCGTTGCCGTTCGGCGTCATCAGCCCGGGCGCCGAGATGACCACGCCGCTCAGGGCGTTTGGTCCCGGACTCATGCCCATCTGCTGGCGGAGCAGTCCCTCGAACGTCACGTCCTGGGCCTTGTAGCCGGGCGTGTTGGCGTTGGCGACGTCGTTCGCCAGCACGCGGGTGCGCTCGTCGATCACCGAGAGCGCCTGCCCGAGGACCGAGTTGATGCCCGCGCTCGACGCCATCACAGCTTCATCGCCAGGAGGGCCGCGATCATCTGCTGCGCGGTGGCGATCACCTTGGCGTCGGCCTCGTAGCCGGCCTCGAAGGTGACCATGTTGCTCATCTCCTGGGCGAGGTTCACGTTGGACATCTCGAGGGCGCCCGTCGTGATCGTCGCAAGCCCGCCGGAGCCGGGGGCGCCCAGCGACACCGCGCCGCTGTCGGGGCCAACGCTGAAGGCGGTGTTGCCGACCGGCATGAGGCCTCCCGGGTTG
>JAKASY010000269.1 GCA_021817625.1 Bacillota bacterium
GATCTATCGGCCGGCGCGGGTCCTTGAGGCCCGAGCGCGCGCGCCGGATGGCGCGGGCGATCGCCTGCACCGCCTCCTCCTGCCCGACGTAGCGCTGGTGCAGCTCGCTCTCCAGGTTGAGAAGGCGCTCGCTCTCCTCGGTCTTCAGGCGCTGCACGGGGATGCCCGTCCACGCCGACACGACCTGGGCGATGTCGTCCACGCCGACCACGAACTGCGACGCCACCTGGCGCTGCTGCCAGTCGTTCTTCGCCTGGTCGAGCTCCTCGCGCAGGGTCTGCTCCTCGTCGCGCAGGCGCGCGGCCTTCTCGAACTCCTGGCCGCTGATCGCGGCCTCCTTCTCCTTGCGCACCTCCTCGAGGCGCGTCTCGAGCTGGCGCACGGCCGGCGGCGGCACGTAGGCCTGCAGGCGCACCCGCGACCCCGCCTCGTCGACAAGGTCGATCGCCTTGTCCGGCAGGAAGCGGTCGCTCACGTAGCGGTCCGCGAGCTCCACGGCGGCGCGCAGCGCCTCGTCCGTGATCTTCACGCGGTGGTGGGCCTCGTAGCGATCCCTCAGGCCGCGCAGGATCTCCACGGCCTCGTCGACGCTCGGCTCATCGACCATGATGGGCTGGAAGCGGCGCTCGAGGGCGGCGTCCTTCTCCACATACTTGCGGTACTCGTCGATCGTCGTCGCGCCGATCACCTGCAGCTCGCCGCGCGACAGGGCCGGCTTGAGGATGTTGGAGGCGTCGATCGCGCCTTCGGCGGCGCCCGCGCCGATGATCGTGTGCATCTCGTCGATGAACAGGATCACGTTCTGGGCGCCGCGGATCTCCTCCATGACCTTCTTCAGCCGATCCTCGAACTCGCCCCGGTACTTGGAGCCCGCGACGAGGGCGCCGAGATCTAGGGTGACGACCCGCCGCTCGCGCAGGGTCTCGGGCACCTTGCCCTGGACGATGCGCTCGGCCAGGCCCTCGGCGATCGCCGTCTTGCCGACGCCGGGCTCGCCGATCAGGACCGGGTTGTTCTTGGTGCGGCGGGAGAGGATCTGGATCACGCGCTCGATCTCGGTCTCGCGTCCGACCACGGGGTCGAGCTTGTTCTCCTCGGCGAGGGCGTTCAGGTCGCGCCCGAACTGGTCCAGGGTGGGCGTGCGCCCGCCGCCGGCGCGGCGCGGCCCGCCAGCCTGGGCGGGGCTCGTCATGCCGAGCTGCTGCACGACCTGGAAGCGCACGCGCGACAGGTCGACGCCCAGGTTCTCGAGCACCCGCGCCGCCACGCCCTCGCGCTCGCGGATCAGGCCCAGGATGAGGTGCTCCGTGCCGATGTAGTTGTGGCCGAGGTGTCGGGCCTCCTCCTGGGAGAGCTCGAGCACCACCTTCTTGGCGCGCGGCGTCAGCCCGATCTCGCTTGCCCCCGGCGTGGAGCCGCGGCCCACGAGCTTCTCCACCTCGGAGCGCGCCTTGTCGAGGTCGACCCCCAGGCCCATGAGGGCGCGCGCCGCGACACCCTCGCCCTCGCGGATCAGGCCGAGGAGCAGGTGCTCGGTGCCGACGAAGTTGAAGTCGAGGCGCCGGGCCTCCTCCTGGGCCAGAAGGAGCGAGCGCTGCGCGCGCTCCGTGAAACGCTGCTGGTAGGACATGCCTCTTCCTCCCTCCTTGCGGTCTCAGGCGCCGGGGGCGCCCGCCGCGTGATCCAAGTGCTCGCGCACGAGGCGGGCCCTGAGGACGTCGCGTTCGAGGGCGGGCATCTCCCGCCCCGCGGTGTGGGTCAGAAAGCCGCTGCGGCAGATCACCCAGAGCGCGTTCAGGGTGGCGTAGTCCACCTCCGGCAGGAGGCCGAGGGCGACGCCGAGACGCACGTCGGAGATCAGGCGCATTGCCTCGGAGGTCGACAGGATGCGGGCGCCGCGCAAGACGCCATAGGCGCGGCCGACGCGGTCGGCGAGGTGGTCGGGGCTCTGGCCCCGGAGCTCGTGGCGGCTCTCGCGCTCCGCCTGGATGACCTGGACGAGCACCTGGTCGAGGTGCCCGACGATCTCCTCCTCGCTCATCCCGAGCGTGCGCTGGTTGGACACCTGGAACAGGTTGCCCACCGCCTCCGTGCCCTCGCCGTACAGGCCGCGCACCGCGTAGCCGATCTTCGTCACCGCCTGAAGGAGCGCCCCGACCCGGCCGGAGAGGGCGAGCACGGGCAGGTGCACCATGGCCGACGCGCGCATGCCCGTTCCCAGGTTGGTCGGGCAGGCGGTAAGGTATCCCAGTTCCGCGTCGAAGGCGTACTCGAGGTCGGCCTCCAGGCGGTTGTCCATGTCGTCCGCCTCGCGCCAGGCCGCAGCCAGGTTGCGGCCGCTCTCCATGACCTGAAGGCGCAGGTGGTCTTCCTCGTTCACCATCAGGCTCGCGCGCTCGTCGCGCGACACGGCCAGGGCGGCGGCCTGGGGCTGGCGGGCGAGCTGCGGGCTGATCAGGTGCTTCTCGACCAGGACGCGGCGATCCGGGGCCGGCAGTTGCGCCAGCCGGTAGAAGTCCCACTGCGCGCCCAGGATGCCGACGGCGCGCTCGGCCAGGGTGAGCACCTCCGTCGCCTCCTCGGGCGACTCCCGGCTCGGGAAGCGGATGCGCGTGAGGTTGCGGGCGAGGCGCACGCGGCTTGACACCACGACGTCCACATCCGCCCCGACGCCGCGCGACCAGCTGCTGGTGGGGCTCTCGAGGTGCTCCCTAAGCTCCACGGCCGTCTCCTCCCGCGCCGGCGGCCGCATCGCCGCCGCTCGTTCCCGCCTCCCTCGGCTGCGCGCCCTCCTCGCGCTCCAGGGCGCGAAGCTCGTCGCGCACGCGCGCCGCCTCCTCGTACTCCTCGTGCGCCACGTGGCGCTCCAGCTCCTCGCGTAGGCGGCGCAGGTCCTTGTCCCGGCGCACCGCGTCCTCCACCTTGGTCGGCAGCTTGCCGCCGTACGGCGTCGTGCCCTGAACGTGGGCGATCACCGGCGCGAGGCCGGACGCGAGCGCCTTATAACACTGTTCGCAGCCGAGCTGGCTGGTCTGGGCGAACTCCCGGAAGGTCTGCCCGCAGTTGGGGCAGCTCAGGTCCGGCAGGGCCTGTACGCCGACCGCGGCCTGGGCCTGGCCGGCCAGCCCGGCGAGGCTGGCGATCCAGGTCTCGAGCGCCTTCTGCGGGTCGGGCAGGAACTCGAGCTCCCCCTTCTCGCGCGCGCAGCTCTCGCACAGGTGATGGTCCTGGCGCTGGCCGCCGGCGATGGTCGTGACGTGCACCGTCGCCGGCCGCCCGCACTCCTCACACACCATGCGGCTCCCTCCTCCCGGCCGCGCCCGGCATCGTGCCGAGCGCGAGGGCCCTGAGCGCCGCCTGAAGCATACGGGCGCGAAGCCGGTCCCGCTCCGGCAGGCCGAGGCGCAGCACCTCACGGTCGAGAACCGCCGTGAGAAGGGCCTCCTCGCGCCCCGTCACCAGGCCCGCCTGGCGCAGCACGCCCACCAGGCTCTGGGCCTGCTCCTGGTCCACAGCAGCCTCCCCCGCCACCTCGTCGACCGCGCCCTCACCCAGCACGGCGGCGGCAAGCTCGGCCCACTCGCGTTCGCGCATGAGGCGGATGCGGATGTAGCCCTTGGCTCCCGGGCGCGATTCGAGCACGTAGCCGTGCGCCAGGGTAAAGCGGGTGGCGAGCACGTAGTTCACCTGCGACGGGGCGCAGCCGAAATGGGCCGCCAAGGCGCCGCGCTGGATCTCGACGGCGCCCCCGCCCTGGAGAACGAGCGCCTCCAGGTGGTCGGCCATCATGTCGGCCCGCGTCCTGGCCATCATCTCACCTCCCCGTGATTTGACTATTTCTGACCTAATCATATGCGCGGCCCCGCCAAATGGCAAGGCGACGCCAATGGGCTCAGTCGTGCCCGCTCCAGCCCGCCTCGCACAAGAGGAAGGCGCACTTCAGGTAGTCGCTCTGGGGCTGGCCGAGAAGCGCGGGGTGGTCGGGCGCCGGCCCACGCAGGGCGATGAGGCGCACGTCGCGCCGGTTGTCGCCCGCGCTCTTCGCGAGCATCTCTAGGAAGGCGTCCCGGCTCACGGGCTGCGAGCACGAGGCGGTGACCATGACGCCGCCCGGGCGGACGAGGCGCATGCCCCGCAGGTTGATCTCGCCGTAGCCGCGCAGCGCGGGCTCGAGCGCGGAACGGGACTTGGCGAAGGCGGGCGGGTCCAAGACGACGGCATCGAAGCGCTGCCGCTCGCGCGCCCAGGCGCGCAGGAGGTCGAACGCGTTCGCCTCGACGAACTCGGCGCGATCCGCGAAGCCGTTGCGCTCGACGTTGTCGCGCGCGCGCTCGAGGGCCGCGGCGCTCGAGTCGACGAACACGACGCGGCGCGCGCCGTGGCGCAGCGCCTGCAGGCCGAAGCCGCCGCTATGGCAGAACACGTCGAGCACCTCGAGGCCCGAGCACAGGTGCCCCGCCTCCAGACGGTTCACGCGCTGGTCGAAGAAATGCCCGGTCTTCTGCCCGGCGCGCACGTCGACGCGGTAGACCACGCCCTCCTCCTCGATCTCGACCAGG
>JAKASY010000270.1 GCA_021817625.1 Bacillota bacterium
GTGAAACCGGAAACGGTCAGGGAATGCGCTGCGGTTGGCGTGAGAGCGAACAATACAGGAGGCTTAGATGATCAAGTTTGTCTAAGACCTCTGGAGCGGATCGATGCGGCCGTCCAGATGGCGGGATCTGCATTACGATGCGCATGGTGCGGATGGGCGCGGCGACGGGCTGAGGCGCAAGGCCCCGGTCCCGCCCAGCGCGAAAGGAACACCGACCGCGACGGCCGCATCCTGGGCGGTCGCCGCGGTCGGCGAACGCGGGCCGACCGCGCCCAGGCAAGTCCGGATCCGGCGCATGTGGGCTCAAGACGCCTAGTCCTCGCCGCCGCCCGCGCGCGACGCCTCGCGCTCGCCGTCAAACACGCCGTAGCTCTGGTCGAGGTAGGGCGGCGGCGGCCCGGGCTTAACGCCGAGGCGCTGGCACAGGGCCTCCTCCGCCAGCCGGGGGCCGGCGTCCATGCCGAAGGTGCCGAGGAGGAGCAGGAGCCCTCCCGGGCGCAGGCGCGCCACCGCGGACTCCACCGCCTCGGCCAGGCCGGCGTGCACCTCGGCGCCGACGCCGGACTCGCGCAGGACGGCGAGGAAGGCCTCGACCTCCTCGTCACGCACGCGGTGGTCGACGCTCATGGCGGCCAGCTTGTCGCGGCTGAGCGAGACGATGAGCGGGCTGAGGCCGAGGCGGCCGGCGTGGCGCGCGAACACGCGCGCGATCGCTCTGCTCACCTCGGCGCCGCGGTGGCCGCGCAGCGCGCATACCGCCACCACCTGATCGTGCCCGGAGGCCGCCGCCCAGCGCAGGACGGTGTCGTAGCTGGCCTCGTTCATCGCCACGTCGTTGGTCACCGTGTACGGGCCGATGCGCTTGCTCTCCAGGCGCCGCGGCGGCGGCGGAAAGGCCTCGAGCGCCGCGACGACGCGCGCCGCGTCGAGGCCCCGGCCCAGGCCGGCGGCGAGGGCGGCGGCGGCGTTCATGGCGTTGTGCACGCCCGGCAGGGCGAGGGCGAGGGAGAGGTCGCGCACGCCGCCGGGCCGCAGGTCCGTCGGCCCGATGGCGGCGATGAGGCGCGTGCCCTCGCCGCGTGCTTCGAGCGCGGTGATGCGCACGTCCGCCTCGCTGCCGGTGCCGAAGCCGAGAACACGAGCGCGCGCGCCCTCGCGAAAGCGCCAAACCTCGGGATCGTCGGCGTTGAGGATGGCCACCGCCTCCTCGTCCAGGGCGTGGATGAACGCGCGCTTGGCCGCGGCGTAGGACGCGAAGTCGCCGTGGAAGTCGAGGTGGTCGGGCGAGAGGTTCGTAGCGGTGCCCACGTCGAAGCGCAGGCCGGCGATGCGCCCGAGGACGACCGCGTGCGAGGAGACCTCGAGCACGGCGGCGCGCGCGCCATCGTCGATGCAGGCGGCGAGGAAGCGCTGGAGGTCGGGCGGCGGCGGCGTGGTCCAGAACGGGCGGAAGAAGGCGCCGCCGACGCGCACCTCCGTCGTGGTCCAGTGGCCCGTGGAGAGGCCACCCCCGGCCATGACCGCGGATGTCATGAGGGCGGTCGTGGTCTTGCCGTTCGTGCCGGTGATGCCGCAAAGGCGCAGACGCTCGCCCGGCCGGCCGTAGAGGCGCGCCGCGAGGGGGGGAAGAAGGGCGCCCGGGTCGGACACGATCAGGGCGGGCGCGCCCTCCGGAGGCCTCGCGCCCGCTGGCACGACCACCGCCACCGCGCCCCGCCGCAGGGCGTCGGCCACATGCCGAAGGCCGTGGCCGCTCTCGCCCGCCAGGGCGAAGAACACCGCACCGGGCCCGGCCCGGCGCGAGTCCGTCACCAGGGCGGTGACGACGCGATCGTCGAACCTGCCCGCGCGCTCTCCCTGCACACCCTCCAACAGGGCGGCGAGCGCCATCGTGCGCAGCGCTGCCAAGGACAACCCTCCCCGTCTAGAGCGGCCGCCAGACCACGTGGGCGTCCTCGCCGTTGCCGAAGAAATGGGGTGAGAGGCCGATCACCCGCCAGCCGAGGCGGTCGAGGACGGCGAGCTGGGCGCTGTTCGAGCGGCGCACCTCCCCCAGAAGCCAGCGCGCCCCCATCGCCTGGGCCGTGCTCGCGCCGGCCTCGAGCACGGCGACCGCCAGACCTCGCCGCCTGGCGTCGGGGTGGGTGGCGTTGGCGATGACGTGCGCGGTCGGGCCGTACACCTCGAAGCCGAAGTAGGCGAGGAGGCGTCCGCGCTCCACGACCCCGAGGTAGCGGGTTCCGTCCCGCGCCCAGAGCCGCGCGACCTCGTCGAGGTCGAGCGGCTCCGGGAACACCAGCCGCTCGATCTCCGCCACCGCCGGCAGGTGGTGGGCGTACAGACGCTGGACCTGAGGCGCGGCACCGGCCGTCGTCACGACGCTCACCCCACTCGTCGGCAGGCTATGCCCGGCCGCGACAGCCTGCGCCGACGGTGCGAGGATTGGGCCCCGCCGGGGCCGAATGGTGCCGTCGGGAGGGAACGGCGATGGGCCTCGGGTGGCGTCGGCTGGGTGCGAGCGACAGTGCGGCGGCGGCGGCGCTTCTGGTCGAGGCGCACGCCAGGAGCCGCGCCCTGGGGGTGGACTTCCCGGCGGCGCGGGCGAACGCCGACGACGTCGCGTCCGCGCTCGCGGCGGGCGTTGCGCTTATGGCGGCGGCGTCGCCGGACGGGCCGCCCGTGGCCATGGGCGCGCTGTGGCCCGATGGCGAGATCGGCTGGCTCGCCGTGGCGGAGGGCATGGCCGGGCGCGGCCTGGGTAACGCCTGCCTTCTCGCGCTCGAGGGTCTGGCGCTTGCGCTAGGCCATGAGCGGGTGTACCTGCGCACCGCGAGCGCCCACCCGTGGCTTGCCGCGTGGTACCGCCGCCACGGCTACGCGGACGCCGCGGGCGCGGGCGGCGGCTGCGACCTGCGCCTCGTGCGCGACCTGGGCACCTGGCGCCCTGCCGTGCGCGCGCGCTGCGCGTGGTCGGAGAGCGACGCGAGGATGGCCGCCTACCACGACTACGAGTGGGGCCTGTGGGTCGAGAGCGAGCGCGACCTGTTCGAGCGCCTCAGCCTCGAGGTGTTCCAGACGGGCCTGTCGTGGCGGACCGTGCTCACCAAGCGGGCGGCGCTGCGCGAGGGCATTCTCGGCTTCGAGCCGCTGCGGCTCGAAGCCGCCGGTGACGCGGAGGAGGCCCGCTTCCTGGCCGCGGACGGCGTGATCCGCAGCCCCCAGAAGTTCCGGGCGATCGTGCACAATGCGGCGGCGGTGCGGGCCCTGGCGGCGAGCCACGGGTCGTTCGCGCGCTTTCTGCGCGGATGCGCCGCGGACAACCTGTACGCCGAGCTCCGTCCGCGCCTTCGCTACCTTGGGCCGACCGTGGCCCGAAGCTTCTTCGAGAGCGTGGGGCTCGTGCCCGCGCCCCACGGCGGCGGCTGCCCCGACGCCCAGGTCCCGTGCGCGGGCATCGAGGCGTGAGGTCCGGGCGGTGACGGCCGTCGGCTGGTTCGTGGTGGCGAGGAACCCCGACCCGGGCAGCCGGCTGGGCTATCTCGTGCGGGTGGACCGAATCGGGGCGGGGGCGCCGCTTCAGTTCGCGGCGGGCCTCCCGTGGCCGCGTGAGCGCGACGTGTACTGCCACCCACTCGAGCAGTGGCCGGCGGACGCCGTCGTGATCGAGCGCGTCGCCGTCGTGTCCGCCGTGCGCAGGGGCCGCTCGGTCAGCCTCGTGCTCGACCGCGCCACCCTGCGCCGCTCGATGTTCGTCTGGGTGGAGGACAAGGCCGGACGCACGGTCGTGTTCTGGCGCAGCCCGGCCAGCGCGCGCCGGCCGCGCCGCCTGCCGAGCGTGCGTGCGGCGCGTGCCGTCCGGACGCCGCCGGAGCCGCTCGCCGTCGCCGTCGACGCGCGCGAGCGCTACCCCTGGCGGCTCGAGGGGCACGGGCTCACCCCCTACCGGGCCGTCCTCTACAGCGGCGACTATGCCCTCCTGGCCGGCGACCGCATCCTGGCCGCCGTGGAGCGCAAGCGCGGGCAGGACCTCCTGGCCGGCCTGTCCACGGGCACGCTCACCCTGGCCATGGCGGACCTGGCGGCGCTGGAGCGGGCGATCGTCGTCGTGGAGGAGAGCCTCGGCGCCCTCCTGCGGCGCGCCGACGCCGCCGGCCCCGGCGGCGCCACGACCCTCGCCCGCCTCACCGCGCTGCAGGCCGAGCATCCGACCGTGCCGATCTGGCTGTGCGACGACCGTCGCATGGCCGAGGCAGCGGCCGCGCGCTGGCTTCGGGCGGCGGCGGAGGCGCTCGAGTATCGCAGCGGCGCGGTGCCGGCCGCGCCCTCGGGCGATGCGGGCGACCCGGCCCTCCTCGCCGACCCCGGGTACCGCCGCGCCTGGGCAGCGCGCGCGGCTCAGGCGGGCGAGGTCTGGACGGCTCGACGCCTGGCCGACCGCACGGGTGTGCCGCCGCGCACGGCCGCGGCCGACCTCTCCGCCCTGGCCCGGATCGGGCGGCTGGTGGCCGAGGGGCGGACGCGCGCCCGGCGCTACCGGGCGCCCGACCAGCA
>JAKASY010000271.1 GCA_021817625.1 Bacillota bacterium
GTGTACCTCTGCGACAGCGGCGACAACCCGACAGCCGGCGCCGACGCCGACGACGCGCGGCTCCTGCAGGCGCTGTGGGCGTCGGGCCTGCCACGCGTGACCTTCGGCGTCCTGGCGGACCACCGAGCCGCCGAGGCCTGCCGGGCCGCCGGCGTGGGCGGGCCGCTGCGGGTGACGGTCGGCGGCCAGCCCAGCGGGCGGCCCGACGTGTCGGTGCCCGTCGAGGGGAGCGTCGGCGCCCTCGCCGGGGACGAGGAGGGAGGAGTCCTGGCCCGCGTGACCGCGGCCAACGTCGAGCTCCTGGTGAGCGAGCGACGAATGGGCATGCGGGAGCCTGCGATCCTCACGTCCGTCGGTCTCGACCCGGCGGCCCCGGGCTCGGTTCACGTGCTCAAGAGCGGCTATCTCTTCCCGGCGTTCGCCGACCTTGTGGCTGCGACGCCCGGAGCGCACGCGCTCCTTCTGGCCACCCCGGGCGCGTCGAGCCTGGACCTTCGTCAGATGCCCTACGAGCGGCTCAGGCGACCCGTCTTTCCGCTCGACGCGGTGGTTGGCCCGCTGCCCCGGGTCGTCTACCGGCCCCCCCTGCCCGCCGGCGCGTAGGGACAGCCGCCCGGCCCGCGCCGGCGGGCGGGCACGAGCTCAGGGCCGCGACCCGCGCGCACGGGGCCGGCGCTCCCGGCCGCGCTACTTGACGGCGTCGCTGCCGTTTGCGCGCGCCCGCCTGAGCTCCCCGGTTACGGCCTGGCGCATCGCCCGCAGCTCCACGGCCACGGTCACCATGTCGAACCCCTGCTCGATCGCGCGCCGCGCCGTCGCCCCGTCGTAGCAGTGCATGCCGGCGATGACGTCGTGCTCCCTGCACGCGGCAAGCACCCGGTCGACCACGGCCCGGAACTCCGGCGCCTCGATCGACCCCGGCGGCAGGCCGAGGGCGAGGCTCAGGTCCGACGGGCCCAGGTAGACGCCCGTGAGCCCCTCGGTCGCCACGATCTGCGAGAGGTTGTCGATCCCCTTCCTGGTCTCGATCATCACGAGGATCGCTACCTTCTCGAGCTCCCGCACGTCGTCCGTGCCCGCCTGCATGGAGGCGCGGAACGGGCCGAACGAGCGCGTGCCGGCCGGAGGGTAGCGGCAGGCCGATACGGCCAGGGCAGCCTCCTCGCCGCTCTCCACGAGCGGCACGATGACGCCGCGGGCGCCGGCGTCGAGCGCCTTCATGATGCTCGCGGGGTACAGGTAGGGGACGCGCACGATCGGGACGCTCCCGCCCGCCGCCACCGCCTGGGTGAGCTCGACCAGCTGGGACTCCGTGGCCGTGCCATGCTGCATGTCGACGCACACGTAGTCCGGCCCGGCCGCGGCCAGCGCCTCGACCACAAGCGCATTCCCCACCGTGCTCCACACGCCCAGCGCCGGCTTCCCCTTGCGCCAGGGCTCCCGCAGGAACTGCTCCACCGCCAACGCCACCACCCCTTCGCGGAAGACTTCCACAGGGAGACGCGTTCGCCTTGCGCGCAGCCGCCCGCGGCGGCGCCTCCCGAGCAGCGGTCCCCACTGAAATATCTCTTTTGTACGGCAGGGTGCGCGGCACACCTCTAGAATTTCGGCGCTCAGGTTGGGCAGTCGAAGGCGCCGCCGGCGGCGCTGCGGGGAGGGGTCGTCGTGCCGTCTTGGAGCCATGCGTACGAGGAGTTTGCCGGCCCGCTCTTGGCCGGGGAGGACGTGCCCGGACTGGCCGTCATGCTCGCCGAGGGTGGCAGGCCCGTCTACTTCAAGGGCTTCGGCCATCGCGACCGGGCGCGCGCCCTGCCGGTCACCGAGCACACCCTGTTCGGCATCGGCTCCATCACGAAGTCGTTTACCGCCGTGGCGATCATGCAGCTCCAAGAGGCCGGAAGCCTGCGTGTGGACGACCCCGTGAGCCGCCACATCCCGGAGCTGCGCATTGCCGGCGCGGAGGGCGCAAGCCCGATCCGCCTGGGCCACCTCCTGGCGCACACGTCCGGCATGCCCCCCTCGCCCGCCCTGAACGCCACGCTGGTGCCGAGCCTCCTGGCGGACCCCGACGTGCCCCAGCCGGTGCGCGCCGCCCTGCCACCGCCCGTGCGCACGTGGGACGAGCTCATCGCCTACCTGAACGGGCTGGGCGCGGTGCCGCTCGCGGAGCCCGGCCGCCTGTTCAGCTACTGGAACGACGGCTGGGCCCTCCTCGGCCTCGTGATCGAGCGCCTGAGCGGCGAGTCGTACGAGGCCTACGTCGAGCGCCACATCCTCGCGCCGGCGGGCATGGCGGAGAGCACGTTCGACGTCGGCCCGCGCGTCGACGGCCCGGACACGAGCCGCCTCTACAACCACCGCAAGGGCGAAGACGGGCGCGACGAGTCGTACGAAGCCGGCCCCTGGTGGGACGCCCCGCCGATGACCGCCGCCGGCTTCCTGCGCTCCACGCCGAGCGACATGCTCCGCTACCTCGAGATCTACCGCACCGGCGGCCAGGTCGGCGAGGCGCGCATCCTCTCGCCGGAGAGCGTGCGCGAGATGACCACGCCGCGCATCCCCTGCACCGCGGGCATGGCCTACGGCTACGGGCTGATGCTCACCGAGGACTACCACGGCGTGCACCTCGTGGAGCACGGCGGCGGCATCAAGGGCGTGAGCGCCTGGGTGACCGTCGTGCCCGAGCGCGACCTCACCGCCGTCGGCCTCTCGAACCTGACCGGCGCGCCCACGTCGGTCGCGCTCATGGGGGCGGTGAACGCCGCCCTCGGCCTCGAGCCCGCGACGCCCCGCATCGCCTTCCCGCCGTATGCCGCGTCAGCGCCGCTCGAGGACTACGCCGGGGTGTACGTGTCGGGCGAGGACGCGCGCGGCGAGGACAGCTCGGTCAAGGTGTCCGCGTCGGGCGCCGACCTGGTGCTCGAGGCGCGGGGCGAGCGGCACACGCTCACCCCGGCGGACGCCGATGGCTTCCTGCTCGCGGCCCACGGGGATCGATCGTACGTGCGCTTCCTGCGCGGGGACGACGGTGGCGTCTGGGCCATGACGTTCGGCTACCGCGTCGTGCGCAGGGCCTTGGTCCCCGCGGGGGCCAAGGCCTAGGCGTCCGCCCCAGACACGCATTCAGGACGGGAGGCTCCACGATGCCCACGCCCACGCTTCCATGGGTGGTCGACACGCACAACGACGTGCTCTACGCGCTGCCGCGCGAGGGCCGCGACTTCCGCGCCCGCGGCGACGTCGGCCACAGCGACCTGCCGCGCCTCATCGAGTGCAACATGCGCCTCGAGTTCTTCTCCTGCTACCTGCCCGCGGAGCACAAGCCCGACCGCGCCCTCGCGGAGCAGCTCGCGATCATCGACCGCTTCTGGCAGGCGGTGGGGAGCGACGAGGAGCACTTCCGCACCGTCCTCACGCGCGACGACGTGCTCGCTCTCGACCACGACCCGCGCATCGGCGCCCTCATCGCCCTCGAGGGGGCCGAGGCGGTGGTGAGCCTGCCGGTCCTGCGCATGTTCCACCGCCTCGGCGTGCGCTGCATCGCCCTCGCCCACAACGAGCGCAACCACCTGGCCGACGGCGTGGGCATGGAGGCGGGCGGCGGCGGTCTGAGCCCCCTCGGCCTGGAGGTCGTCGCCGAGATGCAGCGCCTCGGCATCCTGTTCGACGTCTCGCACCTGCATGCGCGCGGCTTCTGGCACTACGTGGAGAACAGCGAGGGGCCGTTCATCGCCACGCACTCGGACTGCAAGGCGGTGCACGACCACCGGCGCAACCTGGACGACGAGCAGATCCGCGCCATCGCCGCCCGCGACGGCTCGATCGGCCTGAACTTCTACCCGGGCTTCCTCACCGGCGCTGCGGCGACGATCGACGACGTGCTCCGGCATGCCGAGCACATCCTGTCCCTCGTGGGCGACCGCCATATCCATATCGGCGCCGACTACGACGGCATGGACGAGACACCGGTCGGCCTCGAGGACATTACGCGGCTTTCCGCCCTCGCCGAGGCCATGCGCAAGCGCGGCTACGGCGAGGAGAGCGTGCGCCGCATCATGGGCGAGAACATGCGCCGCGTGCTCGCCGACGTCCTGCCGCCCGCGGCGTCCTGACGGCCGTGACCGCCACCCGTCCCGCGCGGGCGTGCGGGGCGCCCGCTGGTCACGACCGCGCCGCGGGCTCGGGCTGAGCGCTGTGGAGCGCTGGAATTGACGTCTACCGTCTGTCTCCGGCCCCGCGCGTGCCGTGCGACGCTGCGCGGTGGGCCGCCGGACGGCACATCGCGCACAGCCCCCGAGCGGGCGTCGGGTAAGCGGGCGGCTCCCATGGCCCAGACGCGAAGATGCCCGGGCTCGCCCGCCCGGGCACAAGCCGCTCTTCTCCACGTCCATTGTACCGCGGCCTTCCTTGTCCTGCCAGACTTGTGCCGCAGGGCTGATCCAAAGTCGGCAGGGCGCAACTGGGTAGCGCCATGACGGCAGGGTCTGGCGCAGCAGGTCCAGGTGTGGTAGGTCTTGGGCATGGGACAAGCGACGACGC
>JAKASY010000272.1 GCA_021817625.1 Bacillota bacterium
GGCAGAGGCCGTGAGTACGATGGTGGCCGAGACAAGGGCTACGGCAGAGACCGTGTGCATGATGAGGAGCAAGGAAAGAAGGGCTACGGCAGAGACCGTGAGCATGAAGAGGAGCAAGGAAAGAAGGGCTACGGCAGAGACCGTGAAGAAAGCCGTGGAATTGGGGGTCACTGCCCTGTGGGCGGTCCCGATGGAGCGCACGCGCTCGCGTGGGGCGACAGCCGTCGTGACCGGACCGGCCTCCTTGTGCCGAGCGAGTCGCTTCAGTCACCGGCGCACCTGTGCTGCCAAGTGCGGCGGGCCCCTGCGGGCGGCTGCCCGTGGCCACGGGCTTTCGCGGGCAGCGCAACGTCCCGTTGGTCCTCCAGAATGCGGTGTATCGCCCGCAGGTTCACAGGGATAGTCGGCGCCATTTGCCCAGTTTGCTCGTGATCAACCTAAGTCGATCACAACACTCAGCGCGTCATGGCCCAGCGGAAGCGCCAGACGGCGAGTGGCAGAAAGACCGCGATCAGGCCGACGCACCAGAGCACCGAGGCGAGCACAGGGTGGGCGAGCGGCCACGCCGTTCCCGGCGCGACGACGGTCGGCAGGCCGCCGAAGAGCTGGCGGCAGGCGGCGACGATCGTGCTCGTCGGGTTCCAGTTGGCCACGACCCGCAGCCAGGACGGCATGCCCTGGGTAGGCACGAAGGTGTTGGCGACGAACGTGAACGGCATGATCAGGACAAAGCCGATGCTCTGCGCGCCCTCGACGCTGCGCATGAACTGGCCGAGGAAGACGCCGATCCAGTTCATCGCGAAGCCGAACAGCAGGAGGAGCCCGAAGGCGGCGAGCGACGGGCCGAGCCCGTCCTCCGGCCGCCAGCCGACGACCAGGCCGCAGGCCGCCATGACGGCGAGGCCGAGGAGGTTCTCGATCAGGTTCGCGCCCGTGTGGCCGATGAGGATCGCGGCCCGCGCCATCGGCAGAGACCGCAGGCGGTCCATGACGCCCTTGGCCATGTCGTCGACGATGCCGGTCATGATCGTCATCGAGGCGAAGGCCATGCTCTGGGTGAAGATGCCAGGCATGAGGAACTGATGGTAGTTGCCGCCCGGGATGACGATCGCGCTGCCGAAGATGTAAGCGAACATGAAGACGAACATGATCGGCTGGATGGTCACGTTCGAGAGGCGCTCCGGCGTCGAGCGGATGTGGGCGAGGTGGCGGCGGGCCACGGTCCACGAGTCCGCTAGCACCCAAGACAGGCGCGCGACCTGGGAGGGCGCGCGCCGGACCTCCGCGGCGAGGGCCATCAGGACACCTCCTCGCGCGCGGCGGGGGCGCTGTCCGCGCCGTGACCCGTCAGCGTCAGGAACACCTCGTCCAGGGTGGGCCGGCGCAAGGCGATGTCCTCGATCGCGATGCCCGCGCCGTCGAGCTCCCGGATGGCGTCGGCGAGGGCAGCCGTACCGTTCGTGACCGATGCCGTGAGAAGGGCCGGCTCGCTGCCCTCGTCCACGTCGCCCTGAAGGGCCGCCTCGAGCGCGGCGCGCGCCCGCGGCGCCTCCCGGATGTCACGCAGGCGCAGATCCAGGCGTTCGCCGCCGAGGCTGCGCTTGAGCTCGCCGGGCGTGCCCAGGGCGACCACGCGCCCGCGGTCGATGACCGCGATCACGTGCGCGAGGCGGTCCGCCTCCTCCAGGTACTGCGTGGTGAGGAGAAGCGTGGTGCCGGCCCGCACGAGCTCTTCGATCACGTCCCACATGCCCGCGCGGCTGCGCGGGTCGAGCCCCGTCGTTGGCTCGTCCAGGAACAGGATGGGCGGCGCGGCGACCAGGCTGGCGGCGAGGTCGAGACGGCGGCGCATGCCGCCGGAGTAAGTCTTGACGAGCCGCCCGGCAGCGTCCTCGAGGCCGAAGCGCGCCAGGAGCTCGTCCGCTCGCCGGCGCGCCTCGGCGGCCGGGCGGTGGTAGAGCCGACCGACCATCTCGAGGTTGGCTCGGCCGGTGAGGAACTCGTCGACGGCCGCCTGCTGTCCGGCGAGGCCGATGCGCTGGCGCACCGCGTCCGCGTCGCGGACGACGTCGAACCCGGCCACCTCGGCCCGGCCCGCGTCCGGGCGCAGAAGCGTCGTGAGGATGCGCACCAGGGTGGTCTTGCCGGCCCCGTTCGGGCCGAGCAGGCCCAGGACCGTGCCCGCCTCGACGGCCAGGTCGACGCCACCGAGCGCCGTCGTGCGCCCGAAGCGCTTGACCAGGCCCTCGACGCCGATGGCGGGGGCACCTCCGCGCTGCGCCATGGGATCCCTCCTTCCGCGTTGCGCGCATCGCGCACGCTCCGCCGACCGCCAGGATGGGGCGGCTGTGTGAACGTACCACAACCAGCATCGCGGCTGGGCGCGCCGGCGGCCTCGGCCCGGAGACGGAGGCCGCTCGGACCCGGGCCGCAGCGCCGCTACTTCGCGCGGCTGCCGGGCGCGGCAGGTCGGTCGGGTGTCAGCAGGGAGAGACCGCTCTCGTCCCGGGCCGCGAGCAGCATGCCGTTCGAGACGATGCCGCGGATCTTCGCCGCCTTGAGGTTCGCGACCAGGACGATCTGCCGCCCGACCAGCGCCTCGGGCTGGTAGGCATCGGCGATGCCCGACACGATGGTGCGCGGCTCGGGCTCTCCCGCGTCGACGCTCAGGCGCAGTAGGCGGTCCGTGCCCGCGACGCGCTCCGCGGCCAGGATCGTGGCAATGCGCAGGTCGAGGCGGTGGACGTCCTCGATCGCCACCTCCGCCGGCTCGGGCGCGCCGGGTGTAGCCGACTGTGTCGGCACGGCGGCAGGCAACGGCCCGTCGCTGCCCGCCGCCGCATCGCGCGCGGCCCGCGCGGCGCGCTCCGCCGCCTCCCCGAAGCCCTTCGCCGTGGTGATCACCTCGTCCGCGTCGAGGCGGGGGAAGAGCGGCGCGCCGGGGCGCACGCGCACGCGCGCTACGCGCTCGGCCTGAAAGGCCAGGTCTGCGCGCCCCGCCTGCGCCACAGCGTCGGACCCCAGCCCGAGCTGCTCGCCCATCGCTGGCGCCGCCTGCACCAGGAAGGGGCGGTAGGCCACGGCGAGAAGGCGCAGGCACTCCGCGAGGTCGCACAGCGCCCGCGCGAGGGCGGGCCCGCCGTCTTCCTGGCGCGCCAGGCGCCACGGCGCCACCTCGTCGATGTACTTGTTCGCGCGCCGCGCCACGCCGAGCAGGGCGTCCGCAGCCAGGTCCGGGCGCAGCTGGCCGAAAGCCTCGTGGTAGCGCTTTGCCGCCTCCTCCCAGACGGGCCGCAGCACCGAGGGCACGTCCGCCTCGGGTGGCGGCGCCGGCACCTCGCCCCCGGCGAAGCGCTCGATCATGCCGAGCGTGCGGTTGAGCAGGTTGCCGAGGTCGTTGGCCAGATCGGAGTTCACCCGCTTGACGAACGGCGCCGGCGCCAGGTTGCCATCCTGCCCGAAGGGCGTCTCGGCCAGGAGGTAGTAGCGCGTGGCGTCGAGTCCGTAGAGCCGTGTGAAGGCCTCAGGCTCGATGACATTGCCGGTGGTCTTTGACAGGCGCTCCCCGTTCGCGTTGATGAAGCCGTGGCCGAACACGGCGCGTGGCAGGTCCAGCCCCGCCGCCATGAGCATGGCCGGCCAGATCAGGCAGTGAAAGCGCGTGATGTCCTTGCCGATGAAGTGCACGTCCGCCGGCCAGAAGCGGGCGAAGTCCCCGTCCCTGTCCGGGTAGCCCAGGGCCGAGATGTACGTGATCAGGGCGTCGAACCACACGTAGACGATGTGCTCGGGGTCCCAGGGGATGGGCACGCCCCAGGCGGCGCCGGCCCGCGATACGCTGATGTCCTCCAGGCCTTCGCGCAGCACGCTCTCCATCTCGTTCCGACGCGAGGCCGGGCGCACGAAGTCCGGGTGCTCGGCGTAGTGACCGCGCAGGGCGTCTGTGAAGGCGCTCAGGCGGAAGAAGTAGTTCTTCTCCTCGAGCCACTCCACCGGCCGGTTGTGCACGGGGCACAGGCGCTCGGGCACGTCCTTCGCGGTGTAGAACGCCTCACACGACACGCAGTACCAGCCGCTGTACAGGCCGGGGTAGATGTGCCCGTTGTCGTAGATGCGCTGCACGAGGTCCTGGACGGCTCGCGCGTGCCTGGGGTCGGAGGTCTGGCGGAAGACCGTATAGTCGACTCCCAGGAGGTCCCAGGTGGCGCGGAAGCGCACGGCCATGCGGTCCGCGTAGGCCTTGGGATCCTCGCCTGCCTCTCGCGCCGCCTTGGCGACGTTCAGGGAGTGCTCGTCGTTGCCCATCACGTACGACACGTCCCGCCCCATCAGGCGATGGTAGCGGGCCACAGCGTCGGCCGTGACCTTCTCGTAGGCGTGTCCCAGATGGGGCTCGCCGTTCGGGTAGTCGATCGCCACCGTCAGGGAGAACGTCTCGCGCCTGGCAGCTTCCGCCATGGTCTCCTCCTAGGGCTACCCGGACAGGGACGGGGACTTCGCCCGCTTCTGGCCGGCGGACGTGCACTTCATC
>JAKASY010000273.1 GCA_021817625.1 Bacillota bacterium
TTCCGATCTCGACGTGGCCGAGGACCACCACCGAGGCTTGCGGCGAAGCGCCGCCGGGCGTAGTCGGGTGCCGCCGTCAGGCTCAGGTCCTCCGCCGCGGCCAGGAGCTCCCCGAGCGTGCCGTAGGCCTGGGCGCTCTCCTCGCGCTCGTGCGCGGTGATCGCCGACGAGCGGCGCCGCACGCGCTCCGTGACATGCCAGGCGACGGCGAGCAGAAGCGCGAACGAAAGCCCGAGTATGGGCGCGACGAGAGCGAGCCCGACGATGGCGCCCGCCAGCAGGAGGGCGGCGCCGGCGAGCTGCGCCGCCATGTCGGACATGAGCCGGCGAGGAGGTTCACGTCGCCGTCCACGCGCTCGAGGATCTCGCCCGCCGTACGCTCGCCGAAGAATGGCAGAGGCTGCCCGAGGAGTCGGCGCACCGGATCGAGGCGCAGGCGGCTGGTGGCGCGCCAGGCCAGTCCCTGGCCGAGGTAGGTGGCGGCGGCACCCGCGCCTTGGCCGGCAAGCGATGCGACGAGAAACCAGACGGCGATGGCGGCGAGCTCGGCCGGCGGCCGGCTTGCCTCGACGGCATCGACAAACGATCCGGCAAGCACAGGCCCGACGAGGGCGAGGCCGATGCTCGTCACGAGCGCCGCCGCCAGAAGGGCCGCGTTCGCGCGCTCGCCGCGCAGATAGGAGAGGAGCAGGCTCGCTCGTGCCTGGGTCGCGGCGAGCGCGCCCAGGCGGGCGGACAGCATCGACATCGCTCGCGTCGAGTCGCCGCCCGAGCTCGTGGACGCTGTCGAGCGCCTGATTCGGGCCCTCGCGTCGGCCTACGGGGTGGGTCGCTAGGCCGGAGACGAGGCGGTGCGCGCCGGTGCGCGGATGCACCGGCGCCGCGGGGGTGGAATAGACCGCTCGGGAAGAGACACGGTCTTCCCGAGGAGGGCAGGCGAGCCATGCGCTCCGATCCCCTTGAGCCGTACGACGTCGTGAGCCGCTCCGCCCACCTCCGCCGCGCGACCCGCAAGGCGTCCTGGCTTGCCGCCTTCCTCCTCGCCCTGGGCCCGGGCGTGATCGGCCTGAGCGCCGACAACGACGCGGGCGGTATGCTCTCCTACCTGGTCACGGGCTCGAGCCACGGGCTCATCGTCCTGGTGCCCACGCTCCTCGGCTTGGGCCTGCCCACCCTGTTCATCGGCTGGCTCGCCCTGCGCGTCGCCGACACCACGCACCTCCCATACAGCAAGGCGCTCGTCGCCGGCCTCGGCGTGCCCTTCGCCCGCCTCGAGGCGCTCGTCCTGTATGGGATCAATGGCCTCATCATGGTGACCGAGTTCGTCGGCATGACGCTCTCGCTCTCCCTCGTCGGCCTGCCCACGCCGCTCGGCCTCGCCCTGACGTTCGCGGCGGTGCTGCTCCTCACCACCAGCCGCGTCTACGCCCGCATCGAGCGTCAGCTCCTGACCGTCGCCCTCGGAAGCCTGCTGTTCATTCCCGCCCTCCTGTTCGTCTTCGTCCACCCTTCGACGGCGGCCCTGGGCCATGCCTTCTCGGCACGCGTGCCGGACGCCGCGTTCTTGGTCCTGGCCATGGCCGGCAACGCCATCCCGCCCTGGATGATCTACTGGCAGCAGAACGCGGTCTGGGCCGGCCCGGCGCGCACCTCGCGCCAGCGCCTGTTGGACCTGGTCACCGGGCAGGTCGCCATGATCGTCATGGCCGGCACCGTTCTCCTGCTCGGAGCGGTCATGCCCGGGCGCGAGAGCGCCTTTGCCTCGCCGGTGGCCTGGATCTTCCACGACGGCGGCCACGTCGCGGGCGTGCTGTTCGCCGTCGGCCTGTTCGACGCCGGCCTCCTGGCGGCGTGCACGGTGTCGCTCTCCTCCCTGTGGACGGTGCGTGAGGCCATGGGGCGGGGCGCGCGCCATCCGGCCGAGGCCCCCAACCGCGGCAGGTGGCGCTACGTGCACGTCGCGACCCTGGCCGCCGCGGCGGCGGTCGTGCTCCTGCCGACCCTGAGCGTGGGCTCGATCGCCCTCTGGGCCCAGGCCGTGGGCGCGCTCTGGATGCCGGCGAGCCTGACGCTGCTCGGCCTGGTCGCGAGCAACCGCCGCGTGATGGGCGACCGCGCCATCGGCCGGCCGGCACAGGCAGCCGTGGCGGCCATGACGCTCGGCTACCTCGTCCTGGCCTGGATCGGCATCGGGATCTGACGGCCGCCGGCGAGGCGGTGCCGCCCCGCGCCCTCCGTGGCAAGATAAGGGGGACCCGACGGGCACGAGGGGGAGGACGACGCCCTGTTCACCCGAGGCTTTCGCGGCCAGGCGGAGCGCACGCCGGCCGGCCGCCTGCCGCCCGGCCAGTACGACACCGGCGCCTCCTGGCCGGTGCTTAGCGTGGAGCCGACGCCGCGTCTGGACACCGCGACCTGGACGCTGCGCGTCGAGGGGCTCGTGGCCCGGCCGACGACCTGGACGTGGGAGGAGATCCACCGCCTGCCCGCGTCGGCCTATCGCGGCGACATCCACTGCGTGACCACCTGGTCCAAGTTCGACGTGACGTTCGCGGGCGTCTCCGTGGACACCCTGCTAGAGTCCGCCGGCCCCCTTCCGCAGGCGACGCACGTCGTCGCGTTCTCCCACACCGGCTACACAACGAACCTGCCGCTCGCCGACGTGAGCGGCGGCCGTGCCTGGGTGGTCTGGGAGTATGGCGGCGCGCCCCTGCCGGCCGAGCACGGCGGACCGGCGCGACTGCTCGTCCCGCACCTGTACTTCTGGAAGAGCGCCAAGTGGGTGGCGGGCCTGCGCCTTCTCGACCACGACGAGCGCGGCTTCTGGGAGCGTAACGGCTACCACGACCGGGGCGATCCCTGGCTCGAGCAGCGCTACCATGGCGACTGAGATGGTGGCGCCACCGCCCGGCCCGTGGCAGGTGGCGACGGTCGCGGCGATCCACGCCGAGACCCCGACCGCCAAGACCTTCCGCCTCGCCCTGGAGCGACCTACGCCGTTTCTCCCGGGGCAGCACTTCGTCGTGCGCCTGCGCGCCTCCGACGGCTACACGGCGCAGCGCGCGTATTCGGCCGCCTTGCCGCCCGACGGCGGGCTCGCGGTCGAGATCACGGTCGAGCGCCTGCCCGACGGCGAGGTGTCGGCGTTCCTGCACGACGAGGTGGTCGTGGGCGACCGCCTCGAGGTGCGTGGCCCCATCGGCGGCTACTTCACGTGGCACGGCGCGTCCCCCGCTCTTCTGGTGGGCGGCGGCTCCGGCGTGGTGCCGCTCATGGCCATGCTGCGGCTCGCGCGCCGCACCGGTCGCTCCGACCGCGTGCGGATGGTCGTCTCCGCGCGCGCGCCCGAGGATCTCTACTACGCCCACGAGCTTCCCGGGCCGGAGGTGCGGATCGCCTACACGCGCCGCGCGCCGCCCGGCTGGCCCCGGCCGCCGGGCCGGCTCGGCGCGTCCGACCTCGTGCCGCTCCCGAGCGGCCACCCGACCGTCTACGTGTGCGGCAGCTCCGCCTTCGCCGACCACGTCACGGACCTGCTGCAGGTGCTCGGCGTGCCGGCGGGGCGCATTCGCGTGGAGCGCTTCGGGCCGACGGGGTGAGGGGTGGCTAGGCCTCGCCCGTCGCCTCCTCGTCAGGCCCGGCCCCGCCGCGCGCCGCCCCCGCGGGCGCTCGCAGTCCCAGGCGGGCATCGGCGGCGGCGATGTCGTCGTGCGCTCCACGCAGGATGAGCGCGGCGACGACCACCGCGAGGGCGCCGACGAGGAACGGCACGTGCTCGCCGTACGCCACGGCGAGGCGGGCCGCGGTGTACGGCGCGAGAGCCGCTCCGAGAAAGCGGACGAAGCTGTAGGCGGCCGAGGCGACCGGGCGCTCGACCGTCGAGACCGACATGACCGTCTGCGTGACGAGCGTGTTGTTCACCCCGATGAATGCGCCGGCCGCGACGACGGCGGCGATCACGGCCAGATGCGAGCGTGTGAACAGCGCCATGGCCACGAGGTCGAACGAGAACACGGCAAGGTTCGCGTACAGGCTCGGCGCCGTGCCGAAGCGGCGCACCAGGCGCGGCGCGATGATCACGGCGAAAACAGCCACCATGAGGCCCCAGCCGAAGAACACGAGGCCGAGGTGCACCGGCGAGAAGTCGAGCGTAAACGGGCTATAGCCGAGGAGCGTGAAGAAGCCCCAGTTGTAGCAGAACGCGGTCAGGCTGATGGTGCGAAGGCCGTGGTGGCGCAGGCTGCGAAGCGGGTCGAGGAGGGAGCTCGGCCGGGCCGGGCGGCGGATCGGCTCGAGGAGGAAGACGACCAGCACGAGGGCGGTCGCCATGAGGACGGTGACGCCGAAGAACGGCCCCCGCCAGCTGATGCTGCCGAGGACGCCGCCGACCAGGGGCCCCATGGCGATGCCGACGCCGAGCGCCGTCTCGTACAGGATGATCGCGCCCGCGAACCCGCCCCGCGCGGCGCTCACGATCACGGCCAGGGAGGTGGCGATGAACAGGGCGTTGCCGAGGCCCCAGAGAT
>JAKASY010000274.1 GCA_021817625.1 Bacillota bacterium
GATCTAGACGTACTGCTGCAGCGCGAAGTGCTGCATCGCGTCGTACGTGCGCTCGCCCAGGGCGAGGCCGCGCGCGTTGAGCGAGACGAAGCCCCAAAAGGTGGTCGCCGGCGGCCCGACCGGCACGAAGCGCCCGCCGCGCAGGGCGTAGCGCGGGGCCGTAAGGCCGACGGCGCCGCCCACCGCCTCCATACGCTGAGCGGCCTGAACCCAGGTGTAGCCGACGTAGTCGCAGCCGCCGCTCCCGCAGCCGCTTTGGTCGGACGCCGTCACCAGCACGGGGTTGTGGCCGGCGAACCAAAGGAGACCGACGCCACCGACGTGCGGCACGGTTAGGAGAGAGCGTTCGCCGGCGCTCACGACGAGCGTGCCGTCCCCGCTCCCGTCGACGCGCACCGTGACCGTATCCCGGCTGCCCGGGCCGGTGAGCGCCGCCGTGAGCCCGAGCTGCCCCGGGCTCGCTCCCCGCGGCTCCTGGATGGGCGTCACGCGCACAGGACGCAGCGCGCCCTGGGCGGTCGCCGCCGCCGTGACCGGGGGCGCCGCCAGGAAGAGGGCGCACGCGGCGGTGAGCGCCGCAACGAGGCGGCTTGGCATCGGCATCGGCGGACCCTCCTGCCTTCGGTGAGGCGCGGTCCGCGCCTGGTCCCTGGTCGAGGCCGTTCTCTACGCCTGCGACCGACGCCTGCCCCAGGCGCCAGGTCGGGAAAGTTGCCGCGCGAGCGCCACCGGCACAAGGCGAGGCGCGCAGCCGCGGGGTCCGTCCACCGCCGTGCCGCGCGCCGCGCCGCCGCGGTCGCCCGGGCTAGTTGTCGCCGCCCTGGCTGCCGCCACTCTGGCCCTGTCCGCTCTGACTGCCCGTGCCCTGCGTGCTCGTCCCGAGCACGGCGCCGGTGGTCGAGTCCACGGTCACCTCGGACAGCGAGCCGTCCTGGTTCAGGAGCAGCACCTGCCACGCCATGCCGCTCTGTCCCTGGGTGAGCCCGGCCTCCACCGGGATGCCACCGCTGTCCGTGGCCGCGGCCGCCGTGACCGCGGTGTCCAGAGTGACCGCTGGCGCCGCCATGCCCGTGCTGCCCTGGCCGCCAGCACGCGCGTCGATCGCCAGGAGCTGGGGCGCGGTCCCGCCGCTCGCGAGCTGGCTCGACTCGACGACGCTGGCCTGGCCGCCCTGGCTGCTGTCGACCATGACCACATAGGCCGGCCCGCCGAAGTTGCCCTGCATGCCCTCACCCAGGTGGACGCCGAGGTTCAGGCCGAGGTCGAGGCCCAGTCCCGGCCCCTGGTCGCCCGAGCTGCCACCCATGCCGCCGTTGCCCTGTGCGTAGAGGGTCTGCCACCCGCTGAGCTCGGCGGCCACGGCGTACGGGCTGGCGAGCGATGCCATGCCGAGGCCGCCGGCCGTGCTCAGGGCTGCGTCGACGGCCGTCTCCATGGACACCGCCGGCGCCTGGATCGTGGTGGTGGACGTGGAGCCTGTCGTCGATTGCGCGGCCGTGTTCACGGTCACGGTCACCGTCTGGCCGGCGATGTTCAGGGTGAACACCATGACCGCCCCGTTGTCCTCCGTCTGGGCCGACACCGGCGCCCCGGCCTCGGCCTGCAGCGTGGTCTCGAGCGCGCTCAGGAAGGCGCTCAGGGAGGCCCCGGCCTGCAGCGCGGACGCCGACTGGGCGCGCATCCGCACCGTATGGCCCGTGCGCGCGTTCACGAACAGGCGCCCGCGCTCACGCCCGCGCGCCCACACCACCACGTATCCGCGCGCGCCGTTGCGCGTCGCCGCCCGCATCGACATCACGACCGTGCCCCGCGCCCGCAGGGCGCGCCTGAGGGCATGGGCGAGCATGATGGCGGCGTGATCCCGCACGTGCACACGGGCCGACGCGCGCACCCGCGCGTGTGCGCCGCCCGAGGCGGCCAGCGCCGTCGGCCCCCCCATCCCGGCGACCAATCCCAACATTAGGGTCGAGCCCGCGACGGCGCCGACCCATCGCCCGTGCCGCATGGTCCCACCTCCAACCGTACTGGATCCGGTCCGACAATAGATGGCGAATATGGCAGCGCGGTGGCAGGCCAGGAAACCGTGCGCGTGGTACGCTCGTGCCATGCGCGAGCCGCATTGCCCCGCCACGCGGGGGTCGCTTTGCGCTGCCGAGGCGGCCGAGGCGCTCCTCGAGGCGCGCCGGGTGGTGGTGGTAGGCCCGCCGGGCGCCGGGAAGAGCACGCTCGCGCGCGCCCTGGCGCCGGCGCTCGGCCTGCCGCTGCATCATCTTGACCGCCTCTACCACCTGCCCGGCTGGCGTACCCCGCCGCGTGACGTCTGGGAGCGCCGCCAGGCAGAGCTGGTCGCGGGCGAGCGTTGGCTGATCGATGGCAACTACGGCGAGACGCTTCCCATCCGCCTGGGGCGCGCAGAGCTCGCCGTCCACATCGACGTGCCGCGCGCCGTGTGCCTGTGGCGCGTGCTCGTGCGCATCGCGCCCGGACATGGCAGACGGCTGTCCCGAGCGATGGGATGGCGAGTTCCTGCGCTTCGTCTGGCGCTACGCGATGGACTCCCGCCCGCGCACGCTATCCCACCTCCAGGCGTTCGCGGCCCGTGGCGGGCGGATCGTCACGCTCTCGCGCGCGGCCGACGCGCGACGGCTCCTACGGGCGCTGGCCGCCCCCCGCCGCTGATGCGGCCACCGGGAGCGTCACCCCCGTCGCCGCGCGTACGCAACCGCTCCGCCAGGCCGGCGGCTTGGGCTCACGCGTTGGCCGGGGGATCGAAAGCGTGGCGCGGCGAGCGCCGCCACCCTAGGGCCGTCGGCATGGCTTTGCAGGATTAACCAACCATCGGCGCGAACCGATCTGCCCACACGGCTTCGGCCCTGCCGTGGTGGGCGCGCCAGGCCAGGGCGCCGGACGGTGGGCGCCCCGGCAACAGCACTCTGGCCCCGGATGCTCAGGTGGCAAGGGCCGTGGGGACGGTTGGCCAATGGTAGCAATGAGAACGCCCATGACCAGGCCGATGCGCCCTAGCGCGCGCGGTCCCTGGCGGTCCGCCTGGGGCGCGCGCGGGCGCGAGCGGACCGCGATACCGGGCCGTGCCGGGCGCCGCACGCGTGGGCGGGGGAGCGTGCGTTGGATGCGCCGCCCGGTGCACGGCGCGCTGCCGTGAGCGGCGGGCGCCGAATGCCCGCCGCGGGCACCACCGCGGCCGGGGTGGGCCGCTCACGCGAAGGCGTGGGGCTCGCGGCTGCGTCAGGGATCTGGAGGGGCTGGTGGCGGGGCCTTCATCGCGATGACGGCTGGCTCGTCGTCATCCGCGAGCTCCAGCGGCACATGCGTGCCCTCGTGGGCTGCGACACCCTGGCGCTGTGGGTGCGCCTGCCGCCCTCCGGCGACTGGCTGCGCATCGCCTGGGAGCTGCGCGTGAGCCCGGTCGTCCTGCCCCGCGGCGTGGAGCCGCACGCCTCACTCGAGCGCGAGCTGCGGCCCCAGCGGTATATCACCGCCACGCTCGACGGGCCGTACCGGCGCCTCCTCGACCGCGCGCGCGTGGGCGGAGGGTGGCTCCTGCCCCTGGTCTCGCCGGACCCCAGCCGACACGAGCGCCAGTGGGTGGGCGTGCTGGGCCTGGGCTGGCGGCACGTGCCGCCGACGGAGCCGCCGAGCACCGTGGGCCTTGTCTCGGTCGTCTGGTACCTCGTGGGCCAGCGCCTCGAAGGCATGTACACCGAGGCCGTGCTGGAGGCCGCGTCGGCCCAGTCGCCGCCGACCACGGCGCAGGACTGGCAGAGCCTGATGGGCGCGCTGGCGTCCTGGCTCGGAGGCGATCACTGGGCGCTGTTTCGCTTGGTCGACCACCGCGACCAGCCGGCCGACCTCTCGCTCGTGGCGGAGCACGGCGGCATACCAGGGCGCGGCGCGAGCTTCGTCGCGTACATGCGAAGCCATCCCGAGGCCCTGCAGGCTTCGGCGCTGTTCCGCGCGATGCGCCAACGCCGCGTGGTGGCGGTGGCGGACGCGACGCGGTCGAGGCTGCGCATCCCCGGCATCACGCCGCTCGAGCCGCACCCGGCCGACGGTCCGCGGGCGCTCTCCGTCCTCACCCTACCGGTCGGAACACTGCGAGATAGCGGCTACGGCGTCGTCACCGTCTACTGGCGGGTGCCCTACGGCTGGCAGCAGTTCGGGCTCTCGATCCGGCCGTGGGAGGCGCTCAGGCGGATCATGGCGGACTGGTGGCAGAACATGCACATGGCCATGGACGCGCTGCACGATCCCCTCACCGGCGCGCTCAACCGCAACGGCGTGGCGCAGGCCTGGGCCGCCACATGCGCCCAGGGCGCGGGAGGCGTCGTGGGCATCGTCGACATCGACTACTTCAGCGAGGTGAACAACCGCTGGGGGCACCTCATGGGCGACGAGGTGCTTAGGGTCCTGTCCGAGATCCTCTCGCAGGTGGCCGCGCGCTGCGGCGGCTGGTGTGGGCGCTGGGGCGGCGACGAGTTCGTCCTGTGTCTCGGGCCCGACGCC
>JAKASY010000275.1 GCA_021817625.1 Bacillota bacterium
ATGCGGCCCTAGGACCTCGCGACCATGGCCGGGCTGCGCGAGGCGGCGCGCCGTGTGCGCGACGGCGGCCGGCGCGAGCCGATCGCGATCTGCGGCCGTCCGGAGCCATCGCTCGTGCACAACGCCGCCACCTGGATCTGGGCCGCGGGTGGCGAGTTCACCGTCGGGCCGGCCGGCTGCGGCCTGGGGCCGGGCACGCCGGGATTCCGCGGGCTCGAGACCTTGCTCGACTGGGCGCGCGAGCGCCTCATCGCGCCATCGTCCCTCGAACTCGGCACGGTCGACGTGTTTGACCGCTTCGCCGCGGGCGACTACGCCTTTGCCATGGCCCCGGCCCTCGGCACGACCTGGAGCACGCTTGGCACGCCGGACATCTCCGTGCTGCCCATGCCCAGCGGCGTCTCGCGCCGCACCGCCTTCAGCGGCGGCAGCTTCCTCGCCGTCACGCGGCGCGCCGCGGATCCCGACCGCGCCTGGGACGCCGTCGACCAGCTCAGCCACGACACGCGTCCGGCCCTGGCCTCCCACCATAGCGCCAACCGCCGCCTCATCCGCCACGCGTGCCGGGAGGCGGGCCTCGCCCTCACCCCAACCGCCTTCCTCGCCGAGCGCCTGCACACCATGCCCCACGCGCCGACCTGGGCGGCCGTGGAGAGCCGCCTGTCGGAGGCCATCTCCGACTGGCTCATGCGCGCCGGCCGGGGCAGGCCATTTGACGTCGCCGCCGAGGCGGCGGCCCTCGATGCGGACCTCGTCCGCCAGGCGGCCCTGTGAGCGTGCCGTCGTCCGCCGAGCTGCTCGAGCGGGTGGTCGCCGCCCTGGCGGAGCCAACCGCAGATCCCGACCTCACCGTAGGGCAGTCGGTGTGGCAGCTCTATCGGGCGGGCGCGGAGGCGTGGACGACCCTCTCCCTGCGCCCCGTGGGCGGCGGCACCGAGGCGTTCGATGCCGTGTACGAGGCGACCGCGCACGGCCTGCACGTGCTCGAGCTTCAGGCCGAGAGCCAGGCCCGGCGCCGCAGCGGCGCCACCACGGGCAACGCCGACGAGGTGCCCGTGGTGTTTGCGGGCGAGGTCGTGGCCGTGTTCCGCGCCACTCCCGCCCGTCCGGGTGCCCGCGACCACCTCGCGGCGCTGGCCGGCGCGGCGCCCCCGATCGGCCTTCTCCTCGTCGAGCTGGCACAGCGCCGGCGCACGCACCGGGAGATCGCCCACCTGCGCGCGCTGGCCCGCCTGAACGAGGGCCTATGGGGGCACGGCGACGTCGCCTCCCTGCTCGAGGCGGCGGCCGCGGGCGTGCGCGCGGGCTGGAACCTGGAGCGCGCGCGTGTGTTCGCGCGCAGCGAGGGCGGCGACTGGCCCCTCGTGGCGGTCGCCACGCTGCCCGGCGCCGCTCGCGACGACCCGCGGCCGCTCGACCGCGAGCTCGCGGCCGTCGCCGAGCACGCGGCGGCTCCGCAGATCGTCCAGATCGCGCCGTCGGGCTGGCTCGTGCCGCTTTCCGACGCAGGCCTGCCTCGCGGCGCCCTCGTCCTGGACAACTGCCTCACCGGTAGCCCACTCGATCGCACGGACGACCTGGTCCAGGCTGCTCGCGCCGTTGGCGCCGCCTGGGCGCGCCTCGCCGCAAGCCACCGGGCGGCGGAGGCCGCGGCTGGGGGGGAGGGCGCGCGCTCGCCGGCGGCGCGTCTCCAGCAGGCGATCGGTCCGCACGACAGCCACCTGGTGGTCTGGCGCCTGCTCGGCGCGGCACACCGGAGCCGGCGCAGGGGGCGACGCAGCACCGAAGAGGCCGGACGGGCGCTTGAGCACGTGGTCGCGCCGCGCCACCGCTTCCTCGCCGTCTCCCCGGACTGCTTCGGCGCCCTGCTCGCCGGCACGCCTCTCGAGGTCGCGCGCGAGCTCGCGGACACCGCCGTGGACACCCTGTCCGTGAGCTGGCGCCTTGCGGGTGCGGTGGTCGCCGTCCGCGGCCGGCCGCCAGCCGTCGTCGCGGCCTCCGCGCTCGACCTCTCGGCGGCGGCGGCCTCGCTGCACGACGGCGCCGTCCTGGCCGAGGGCGACCGCTGGCAGATCGCGCCGGAGGGCGGCCTCCTGATCGCCGACGGCGCGGTTCTCCACCCGTCCGCGCACCGCCTGGACCTCGCCACCGGCACGGTCCCCCTCACCCGCACGGAGGTCCGGATCCTCAGCGCCCTGAGCCTTGCAGGCGGCCCGCTGCCGGCGGGCGACCTCGTGCGCAGGGTATGGCCGGGTGACCGCACGATGGGCGTGATGAACCTCTACCCCCATGTCCACGGCCTGAGGCGGCGCCTCCTCCACGCGTGGCCGGGCGGCCTGCGCGTGCGCACCATCCGTGGCCAGGGCTACGCGCTCGCGCGGGAGGGCAGCGTTGTCGAGCTCGCCTGAGGGTGGGCCGGCCACGGCCGGCGTCCTCTTCGACCTGGGAAACACCCTGGTGCGCCTGGACTGCGGCTGGCTGGCACTGGCCGCGTCGGCGCTCGCCGTGGCGCCCATCCGAGCGGACGAGCTCGAGCGCACGGAGGCGGCGGTGCGCCACGACCATGAGCACCCGAGCGCCGACGCGGCCTCCGCGCGCGCCGCGTTTCCCGCGTACCTGCGGGAGGTCGGCCGCCGCGTTGGGCTCGACCCCGCGGCCTCCTCTGCCTTCGCGCGTGAGGCGATGGCCGAGCACAGCCGCCGCCCTTACGGCCTGTGGGACAAGGCGGAGCGCGGCGCCGCGGAAGTGCTCGCGCGCCTCGCGCGCGGCGGCGTGCGCCTGGGCGTCGTGTCCAACAACGACGGGCGGGCGCGCGCCCTCGTCGACCACCTGGGGTTTGCTCCGTACCTGGCGGTCGTCGTCGACAGCGCGATCGTTGGCGTGCGCAAGCCCGACGCCCGCATCTTCACCCCTGCCCTGCGCGCGCTCGACCTGGCGCCGGGGCGGTGCCTGTACGTCGGCGACTCGTACGGGCACGACGTGGTCGGTGCGCGTGCCGCCGGCCTCCGCGCCCTGCTCTACGACCCCTTGGGCGTCTGGCAAGGTGAGGCCCTCGACAGCGTGCGCACGCTGGGCGAGGTCGGGGACCGGGTGCTCGGGCCCCCGGGGCGGAACCTCTAGCGCTCCGCGGATCAAGCCAAGCGAGGTGACCCCATGGACATCCGACCGGCCGACATCCTGGCCGCGCACCGACGCTTGCGTGGACGGGTGCGGGAGACGCCGCTCGTCGAGGATCCCGTGCTGTCGCAGGCGCGCGGTCAGAGCGTTCGCCTCAAGCTCGAGTGCTGGCAGGCAACCGGCTCGTTCAAGCTGCGCGGCGCCTTGAACCGCGTCCTCACCCTGGCGCCCGAGGCGCGCGCCCGAGGCCTCTTGGCCGTGTCCGCCGGAAACCACGCCCTGGGCGCGGCGGCTCATGCGCGTCGTCGCCTGGCGGGCGCGGGTGCTCGGCCTTCCCTATGGCGATCAGGGGCTTCTGATCTCGCGCGCGTTTCTTGAACGGGTCGGCGGGATGGCGGCGTGGCCGCTGATGGAGGATGTCGATCTCGTCCGCCGCATCGGCCGCGCCCGCCTCGCGGCCCTCGACGCCGACGCGACCACCTCGGCGGCGCGGTATGGACGCGGCTTCCGGCGGCGGAGTTTGCGCAATCTCGTCTGCCTCGGGCTCTATTGTCTCGGCGTGCCGCCGTCGCGGCTGGTGGCGTTCTATGACGGCGGCGGGTGATGGCGGAGACGGTGCTGATTTTTGCCCGCGCGCCCCGGCTCGGGACGGTCAAGCGCCGGCTCGCGGCCGGGATCGGGGCGCGGGGCGCGCTCCGCTTTCATCGCGCCATGCTGTTTTCGCTCGCCCGCCGGCTGCGGGCCGACCGGCGCTTGCGGCCGGCCGTCATGATCACGCCCGATCACGCGCGTGTCCCGGGCCTGCGGCTGCCCCTGCTCGGCCAGGGCGCGGGGGATCTCGGGGCGCGGATGGCGCGCGCGCTGGCGCGGTTTCCCCGCCGGCGGGTGTATGTGATCGGCTGCGACATCCCGGGTGCCGGCCCCGCCGATATCCTGGCGGCGCGGCACGCGCTCGGGCGGGCGGATGCGGTGTTCGGCCCGGCGCTGGATGGCGGCTACTGGCTGGTCGGGCTCGGGCCACGGCGCCCGGCGCGGCCGTTCGCCGGCGTGCGCTGGTCGACCCCGGACGCGCTCGCCGATACATTGGCCAATGTCACCGCCCGGCGCGTCGCCTTCCTCCCCTGCCGCCGCGATATCGACACGGTTGAGGATTTATCGGCGCTCCCGACGACCTCCCCTCTGAGATCATTCGTCCCGCCGAGTGGGCGTTGGAGGATGGGGGAGAACTTCTTTTTCTGAAGAAAAAGAAGCAAAAAAGACTTTCTTTCCGGCGCTCGGAGCGGCGGCCCCGCTGGCGCCGTCTCACCCCGGCGCGGACGCGGCGGTTTCGATCGCGTAGGTGGGGAAGGGGAAGCGATAGTCGAAAGGCGAGGGCAGCGGCGTCTGCCGCCCC
>JAKASY010000276.1 GCA_021817625.1 Bacillota bacterium
CGATCTCCTGCCAGGAGGGCGCGGTCAGGCGCTCGATCGCCGCCGGCCGCCCGCCGTCGAGACGCGCGCGGTAGACGGCCGCCGTGCCATGGTCGACCGCGGTGAAGAGAACGCTCCGGCCCTCGTCCGCCCACACCGGATGCATCTCCGCGAGTCCGCTCAGGTCGCTGAACAGGGAGCTTCCCACCGGACGGTCGAAGTCCGGCGTCACGTCCCTGAGCGCGCCACCCGCCAGGACGAGCAGGGTGTTGTCCGTGGCGATGCCGCTTGTGCCCTCGTTGCCGATCACCGCCAGCGTCGAGCCGTCGGGCGACCAGGAGAGGCTCCAGAGCGATCCCTTGCCGGCGGCCAGGCGCTCGGTGGCGCCGTCCGCGACGCGTACCTGCCAGAGGTCCTGGCGCCAGCCCTGGTCGGCGTCGGCCTCGCGGTTGGCGAGGAAGGCGATGCGCTCGCCGTCCGGGTGCCAGCTGTACGCAGCGACGTCGTACTCGCCGGAGGTCAGGCCCGTCGCCTCCGCGGGCTCGTCCCCGTCCGCGCCGACGACGAACACGTGGCGGCGGCGGCCGTCGAAGTAGCCGACACCGTCGAAGCGGTACTTGAGGCGACGCGTGATCCTCAGGCCCGACTCGGCCTGGGCCTCCGACGCGAGCTCGCCCGGGTCGCGCTCGGGCGCGTCGTGCGGCCGACCGCGCAGCTGGTCCTCCTCCAGGTCCCCGTCCCAGTGCAGGGCGCGCAGGAGGTCCTCCATGTCGCTCTCGGGCGTCGCCTTCCACGCCGTCACGGCGAGGCGGTCTCCCCTGGGCGACCAGTCCAGGCCGCCGGCGCCCTTGAGGCCGCGGCTCAGCGCCCGCGCCTCGCCGCCGCCGATCGGCAGGACGTGCACCTGCGGCTCGTCGTCGCCGCCGCGTGCCGAGAGAAAGGCCAGCCGCGTCTGGTCGGGCGACCAGCGCGGCGAGCTGTCGCGCTCGCCGCCCGTGAGCTGGCGCGCGCTGCCGTCCGCATCCAGGAGCCAGATGCGCGAGCGGCTGGTGTCCGCCTTGGCGTCCTGCTCGGTGACGACGAACGCCACGCGGCGCCCGTCGGGAGAGGGTCGGACGTCGGATACGACCTTGAAGCGCAGAAGGTCCTCGAACACGACGCGGCGCGATGCCATGGGGTAACCCTCCTCGAGCGACGGCGGTTGGGACGAAGGGGCGAGGCGGACCCGCGCCGCGCCAGCGGGCGCGTGGGGCTTGGCCACTCCTTCCCCACGGCGCCGCCGCCCTCCTCCCGACCGTCGCGCGCCGTCGGCCGCCGTCGAGCCTGCGCAGGAGCGCCGGGGAGATGCGTCGCCCGAGCCATCATGGGCCGACGGCCCGCGGGGCGCCAAGCCCTGGGCCGACCGGCCGCCCCCTCTGCCTACGTGCCCTCGGCCGCCGCCTGGGCCGTCGCCTCCAATGCGCGCTCGGGCACGCGCCTGCACAGGCCCCAGAGCGCGAGGTCGTAAGCGATCTTGACGGCCGCCGCGACGCCGAACAGGGCCGGCGCCGCCAGCGTGAGGGCGAGGCCGCCGGCGGCGGGGCCCGCCAGCTGCCCGAGCTGGCGGCCGAGGGTGGTGACCCCGGCCGCCGCCGCCCGCTCCTCGGGATCGACGGCCCCTGAGATGAACGCCTGGCGCGTCGGCACATCCATCTCCACGAGAAGGCCACGCGCCACGTACAGCGCCGCCGCGCCCGGCCAGGCGCCGGCCAGGGGCAGAGCGGCAAGGAGCAGGCTCGAGGGGATGTGGGTCCACACCGCGGTGTTGATCATGCCGATGCGCCGGCCGAGCCAGATCGCGAGCGGGTAGGAGACGGTCGCCATGAGGCGGCCCCCGAACAGGATGAGGGCGATGGCGCCCGGGCCGAGGCCGAACCGAAGGTGAAGCCAGTACGTGAGAAGCGTCACCGTGACCATGGCGCTGCCGAAGGAGTCGGCGGCGAACAGGCCGGCCATCGAGTAGAGCAGGCGGCGGGAGCGTCCGAGGGCCTGGGGCCGTCGCCCGCCCCCGTCGGCGTGCTGCGCCGCGCGGGTCTCGACCTCGGGCCCGAGGGCGAGGACGAGCGCCAGCACCGCGACACCGATGACGGCGTAGGCCGCCATGGCACCGCGGTCGCCTGCGGCGCTCGGAACGCCGCCGTGCGCGGCGAGCAGGGCGGGCACGCCGGCCGCGAGGAGGCCCGCCGAGCCCGCGATCGAGCCGACGAGGCCGTAGCGGCCGAACACTGCGGGACGGGCACCGGGCTCCACGTTGCCGATGACCGCCTGCTCGACCATGGAGAACACGCCGTCCCCGCCGGGGGGGAGCGAGCCGAGGAGGGCCGCGACCACCAGGAGCACCGGCCCGTGCGCGACGGCGAGCGCTGCGCCGGCCGCCGCGTACAGGGCCGCCGCCAGGGCCAATACGCGGCGGCGGCCGATCGCGTCCACGCGCGAGAGCAGGAGGGCGTTGAGGGCCATCGCCGTGAGCACGGTGAGGCTCAGGTAGGCGCCGAGGGCCGTCGGCCCCAGCCCGAAGCTCGGAAGGTAGAGGGCGAGGAGGACGCCGAGGGCGGCGAAGCCGAACGCCCTCAGGGCCCGGATGGCGTAGACGAGGAGGATGTCGCGCGCGCTCGCGTGCATGGCCTAGCGTTCGCAGTCCCGCCCGCCTCTCCCTGCGCGCCGCCGGAAGCGCGCGTCAGGCGCGGATCTGCGCGGGCTCGGGCCTCAGGATGTTGCCGCCCGAGGCGGTGCGATCGATGGCCAGCACCCGCCAGCCACCGCCCTGCCAGACGGCGTGGATGGCCGCGGCGTTGGGCAGCCACGACTCCTCCGCCGCGACGCCGCACAGACGCGCGAAGCCCAAGAGGACGTGCTGGTGGCTAAAGGCCACGATCGTGCCCTCCGGCTCGCGACCGGCGAGCGCGGTGAGCGCCGCCAGGGCGCGCGCCCCCGCGCGGGACACCCGCTCCACGCCGCGCGGCGCCGCGTTCTCCGGATCGCGGCTCCAGGCGCGGAACGCCGGGTCGCGGATGAGCTCCGGCACCGCCTTCCCCTCCCACGCGCCGAAGGCCGTCTCCCGCAGGGCGACCTCGATGGCCGGCGCGCGGCCGAGCTTGCGGGCCAGGGCGTCGGCCGTCTGCCAGGCCCGCAGGAGCGGGCTCGAGACGACGTGCACCGGTGACCGCGCCGCGCCGAGGAGGACGACGGCGATCGCCTCCGCCTGGCTTCTGCCCAGCTCCGTCAGGCCAGGCCCGGGTGGCACCCCGCACAGGCGGTGCTCCACGTTCGACAGGCTCTGGCCGTGGCGCACGAGATACAGCTCCTGCGCGTGCACCTCACCACCTCCGTCGCCTTGAGCGTAGCAGTCGTGTGTTAAGGCGATGTGATGGCCGGCCGTCCCCGCCCCGCAAATGGGCGTCGCGCACGCGCGGCCATCCAGCTTGCCCCATCCGTGCCGCTTTTGCCTGCTACGCTCGGTCCGCCCGGTCCGAAGGCGCCGGGCAGACTGCGCAGACAGGGGTGATCGCATGCTGCATCACCGCGGGGTCAACCCTTCCGGCCTCCTGGCCGCGGTGCTCCTCCTGGCCACCGCGTCCCTGGGCTCGGCGGGCGCGCCGGCCGCAGCCTCGGCTGTAGCGCCCACCTTCATCACCGGCCCGCTGCCGCCGCCGCCGCCAGGCTCCACCCAGAGCTGGAACCTCGCGGCCGAGCCACAGATCCGAAGCTCCCCCAGCGGCAGCTTCTACATCTCGTCGGAGAACGGCCTGGGCGCCGGCACCGACGCCTGGCTGTCCACGGACGCGGGCCTCGCGTACCAGGCCCTCGCCCAGCCCAACGCCATATCCAGCGCCAACGCGAGCGGCGACACCGGCGTCGCGCCGGGAGGGGGGGACACCGACCTGGCCGTCGCCCCGGTCAAGAACACCGCCACGTCGAACGGCCAGTACAACGTCTACGTGGCGAGCCTCACGCTGGGCGACGTGACGGTGAGCCTGAGCCAGGACGGCGGCCTGACCTGGAGCTCGAACGAGCTCGGGGCGAGCGTGCCGGGCGACGACCGCGAGTGGATCGCCGCCTACGGCCCGAGCACGTACTACGTCTCCTGCCACAGCCTGGGCACAGGCGACCAGGTGATCGTCAACGAGGGAAGCGTGGTGAGCGGCACGCCGACTTCCGTGCAGACGTACGACGCCATCGACCCGGCCCAGACGGACATCTACCTCGGGACGGAAGAGGACAACGAGATCGGCAACATCGCGGTCGACCAGGCGAGCGGCCGCGTCTACCAGGTGTTCGCCGGCTGCCCCCCGAGCCCGACGGCGATCGCCACCTGCCCGGAGCTCAACACGATCTACATGGCCGTCGGCACGCCCACGGGTCAGACGGCCGGCGGCGAGCCGATCCTCTCCTTCACGGACTCCATCGTCTACGAGGATCCCAATCCCAACGCCAGCCCGGCGAACAACTTCCCGAACGTGGCCGTG
>JAKASY010000277.1 GCA_021817625.1 Bacillota bacterium
CGGCGGCGGCGGCGCTCGAGGTCGGCGCCGACCTTCTGGTCGTGATGCCGCGCCATGCCCCGGCGGTCAAGGTCGACGGCGTGCGACGCCTCGGCGCGCGGGTCGAGCTCGCAGGCGAGAACTACGACGAGGCGGAGGCCGCGGCCCGCGCCCTCGTCGCTCAGACCGGCCGCACGCTCGTCCACCCGTTCGAGGATCCCGAGGTGATTGCCGGCCAGGGCACGATCGGACTCGAAATCGCGCTGCAGGGCCCGCCGCCGGACGCCGTGCTGGTGCCGGCTGGCGGCGGAGGGCTCGTGGTTGGGACAGCCGTTGCCCTCAAGGCGCTATTCCCGGAGACACGGGTGATCGGCGTGCAGAGCGAGGCGTCGGCGCCGCTCGTGGCCGGCTTCGCGGCGGGCCGACACGTGCCGGTCGAGTACCGGCCGTCGATCGCCGACGGCCTCTTCGGCGACACCACGCCGGCGATGATCGATCTCGCGCTGCGCCATGTGGACGGCTTCCTGGCGGTTCCCGAGGCGGCGATCCGGCGTGCGATCGGCCATCTCCTTCGCACGCAGCGCCTGGTCGTCGAGGGCTCGGCCGCGGTGGGCGTCGCTGCGCTCATGGAGGGCCTGGTGGAGCCGGGGAGCTGCGTGGTCGTCTTGACGGGCGCCAACATCGACCCCGGGCCGCTCATGGCGATCGCCCAGGAGGAAAGCGCGTCCTAGTAGGGGCGTGCGGCCGAGCCCGGGCGTACCCAAGGCTGCCGTTCAAGGGCCCGCGGGCCAGCATGGCGCAACCGCCAGAGGGGGCAGCGAGACGGCCCCGACCAGCTCCTCGAACGCGTGGCGACACGCCGACATGGCGGCGTCACCCGGTGCCGCCGCGAGGCACGCCTCGACGATCCAGAAGGCGCGCTCGTCGCACTCGCGCAGCGCGGCCATCTGGCGACGCCTGGTCGGCGCCCAGCATCCACGGGCGGCGAGCACGTATTCGACCAGATCGGCAAGCCAGGCGCCGCGCAGGTAAAGGGCGGCCGCGCCGTCGCCTTGGGCGGCGGCCGCCTCCATGGCCGAAAGGCCCTGGCCGAGGTCCCACCGCGCGTACGCGCCGTGGGCGCCGTCGTCGCGGAAGGGCCGCGCGAACACGCGCCGCAGGCGCGCGAGCCAGGCGGCCGCCACGCCGTCGGGGTCGTACAGCACGCGCGCGCCGTCCAGCGTGGCGCGCCGCACGGGCGCCTCCAGGGTGTAAGCGATCGGTGTGTAGAGCGCCTCGACGGCGCGGCCCTGACACGCGCCCAGGCGGATGTAGGCGCGGTCGCCGCGCACAAGCGCCACGACGTCCACGTCGCTCACCGCGTCAGCGCGGCCGCGCGCGAACGAGCCGCACAGGAGCACCGCCGCGACCTCAAGGTCGCCGGGCACGGCGAGCACCGCCGCCAGCAGCTGTGGCTCGTCCACCGTCTGCCTTCGCACGCGCCTCCCCCCTTCGCCGCCGTTCGGGTGACCGCCGGCGGCCCCAGTGAAGCACGCGAGCGGAGACGAGCCAAGGCCGTCTCGTGCGCCGACCGCACCGCGGCTGCCACGGGTTTTGCACAGGTTTGCGCTACGGTGCCCTTGACACCAGGAAGACGCCGACCTTTGTCGCTCATTACGGCCTTCTCTAGGAGTGCGGTGCTTGGACGAACTTGTCGCCATCGTTGGCATGCATCGCAGCGGTACATCGCTCACCGCACAGCTCGTGCACAGATTGGGCGTGACCGCGCTCGGGGCCCGGAGCATGGTGCGCGCGGACGAATTCAACGCCCGCGGCTACTGGGAGAGCGCCGACCTGATCTCGGTCAACACATACCTCTGCAACTTCCTCGGCTGTGACTGGCGGCACCCGCTCGTGCCGCCGCTCGGATGGCACGTGTCGCCGCAGCTCTTGCCCGTGCGCCGCCGCCTGAGCCGGCTTATCGAGGGCCAGCCGGCGCGGCGTCGCTCGCTGAAAGATCCGCGCATGACCGTGACCCTCCCGTTCTGGCAGTCGCTCGCGCGCCGCAGCGCGACGATCCTCTGCCTGCGCTCGCCCGTCGCCGTCGCGCATTCGCTCGAGCGGCGCGAGGGCATGGATTTGCGGTGGGCCGTCGGCCTATGGGCGCTGCACACGGCGCTTGCGATTCGCCATGCGCAGGCGGGCCGGCGCCTCTACGTCGTGTACGAGGACCTTCTGGCGGCGCCCCAGGCACAGGCCGAGCGCGTGGCGCGCTTCGTCGGCGCGGGCGCGCGTCGGGCGGCGCACGCGGCCGACGTGGTGGCGCCGCAGCTCAGCCACAGCGACGGCGCGCTGGGCCGCGACTGCGCCGCCTTAGCGGTCCTGGGCCGTGATGGCGAGGCCGCGACCGCGCTCTGGCGGGCGGTGCTTGACGGCCGTGCGGCGGGCTGGAGGCCGGCTGCGGCCGCCATGCTGGAGGACGCCGCCGATGCCGTTCTGGCGCGGCCGCCGCTCAAGCCGCCCTCAGCCGCATACCGGCGCCGCCACCACACCCGCTTCCTTATCAAATCGCTGCGCATGGTCACCGCCGGGGCGGCGGCCCCGCCCCAGAGCGTGGTCCTTCCCGGCAACCGCGCCTTCGGCCGGACGCGGCGCATCGATCGGCCGGCGGAGTACTAGCGCGCCCGCCGCCTGGCCGCGCCGCGCGCAACGCACCGCGCCATAGCGACGCACCGGCCGCCGACGCGGCGCCTCGTCAGCGGCGCCGTCATGCGCTACACTGGCCTCCGTAAGCACGACAGCCCGACGCCCACCTTCCCAATCAAAGGAACGAATTGCCATCCTACTGCCAACGCCGGTCCTCGTGCGGCCGCCGCTAGCAGGTGCACGGAGGGCCGCCCTAGCCCGCAGCGGCCTGGGCGCCATGGCCGCCCTCCTGTGCGTGGCCTCCCTGTCCCAGCGCCTCGCCCTCGGCGGCCCGCCGCCGGCGCCGCGGCGGCTCCTGGTGTGGAGCCAAATCTCGCTGAGCGGCCTCAGCTACCCGTTTGCGGCGCGGCCGATGTTCGGCCGCCTCACGCCCACGCGCCTCTTCCGGCCGCTGCCGGCCGTCGCGGTGCCCGACCCGGCGGGTGGCCTCGACGGCTACGCGGGTCCCAACGCGGCCTACGTGCCGGTCTTCGTCTACCACCAGGTGGCGCCCGCCGGCTGGCCGCTCACCCACGGGCCGGACACCGTGACGCCTTCCAAGCTGGCGCAGGCGCTGGCCTACCTCTCCCGTCACCACGACCCGACGCTGACGCCGTCGCAGTTCCTCGCGTACATGCAGGGGCGCCTGCGCGTGCCCCAGGGCAGCGTGTTCCTCACCTTCGACAACGGCCTCGAGGGCGTCTGGCGCTTCGCCTACCCGCTGCTCGAGCGCTACCACGCGCACGCCACGGTGTTCTTGATCGGCGGGCGCACGCTCGCGGCCCACGTCGACGGTGTGGAGGCCGCCTACCTGACGTGGCCGCAGGTGGAGAAGATGTACGCGGGGGGCTTCGTGGCGTTCGAGTCGGAGACGTTCGCCCTGCACCACCATCACCAGGTGCGCCCCGGGCACACCGCGCCGGCGGTGCTGCCCGCCTGGAGCGGCCCGGACGCGTCGACGCCGGAGGCCGAGCAGGCCTACGTGCGGAGCCTTGCCCAGGATTTCATGCTCCAGCGCGCCGCCTTCGAGAGCCACCTGCACTACGCGCCCGATCTCCTGGTGTGGCCGTTCTCCATGTTCACGCGCATCGCCAGGCGCGTGGCGCACGCGTACGGTATACGCGCCGCCTTCGTTGTCCAGCCCGGCTTCGCCATCCCTGGCATCACGGCGATCGACCGCGTCCCGCGCAACGACGTGTCCTTCATGAACGAGTCGCTGCCCACTGAGCTCAAGGCGCTGGCGGTCATCTACCGGCAGGATCGGCTCAAGGCCTCGACCAGCACGGCGCCCGCCGCGAATACGTAGGGCTCGGCGCTCGGCAGGGAGGCGCCCGGCGCCGGCCGAAGGTGAGACCGTCGGCCGGGCGCCGGGCAAGGCCGGGCCCGCGTGCAAGGATGTCTGGGTCTTGAGGAGCGGGTGACGGCGTGAAGCGGCATCCAGGATGCGGCAGGAGCGGCGCGCGCGGCGCCGAGGGGCAGCCGTGAGCGCCTCGCCTGCCTCGCTGCCGCCAAGGCGGACGCCTGAGGAGACGCTCGGGCGCAGGCGGCGGCAGGGGTTGGGGGATCCCCAGGTGCGCCAGGTCGTGGCCGAGATCCTCGCCGCCGTCGCCGACGAGGGCGACAGCGCGGTGCGCCGCTTCGGCGAGCGCTTTGACGGCGCCCGCCCGGAGCCGCTTGTCCTGGGCCCGGACGCGCTCCACGTCGCCCGCCGCGCCGTGTCGGAGACGCTCCTGGCCGACCTCGATACGGCGTGGCGGCGCGTGCGCGCCTATGCGGCGCGCTTCGAGCCGCCGCCCGGCGCCGCGCCCAGGCGGGACGCCGACGGCTACCTGGCC
>JAKASY010000278.1:0-1316 GCA_021817625.1 Bacillota bacterium
GATCTACCAGCGCCGGATCAGCTCCCGCAGCACGGCCGCGGCCGGCACCGCGAGGAGCGCCCCGACCAGGCCGCCGACGCTGAACCCGGCGAACACGGCCAAGATCACCGTGAGCGGATGCAGGCCGACGATCGCGCCGGAGATGCGCGGCACGAGCACGTTGCTCTCCAGCTGCTGCGCCGCGACGAGCACCACGAGCACCCAGACCAGGTGCGGCTCCGGCAGGGTGAGGCTGAGCAGGACGGGGGCCGCGGAGGCGAGGATCGGCCCCACCGTCGGGATCATCTCGAACAGGCCGGCGAGAAAGCCCAGGAGCGCGGCGTCCGGCAGGCCGAGAGCGAACATGCTCAGGCCGATGATCAGGCCGAACACCGCGCCGACAAGCACCTGGCCGCGGAAGTAGGCGGCGACGACGCTGCTCAGGATGTCGCTCAGGGTGCGTGCCGTCGGCTGCCACGAGGCGGGCAGGAGGTCGAACACGGAGCGCACGAGGGCGCGCCCGTCCCAGAGCAGGAAGAAGGCGACGACCAGGGCCAGGACCGTGTCCACCGTGACGGTGACCAGGCTGGAGAGGAAGCCGATCGAGGCCCGGAGCAGTCCGCCGCCGGCGGTCGCCAGGCTCTGGCTCAGGGTCCGCGACAGCGCTTCCGGGCCGGCGCCGGCGACCGACGTGAGGTCCAGGTGTATGTGGAAGTGGACCTGCAGGTAGGCCTGGATGTGCGCCAGGAGGACCGACGTGGCCGCCAGGATCGTGGGCAGCTGTCGCAGCAGGCCTTGCGCCTGATGCAGGACGACGGTGAGCACGGCGCCGGCGAGGAGCGCGAACGGCACCATCACAAGGAGGATGACGGCCAGCGCGGCCAGGGCGCGTGAGCGCACCATGCCCTGCACGCGGTCGGCGAGCGGCCCCAGCAGGGTGGCCAGCACAGCGCCCGCGGCGGTCACGGCCACCGCCGGCGCGAGGGCCACGAGTACGCGCCAGACGAGCCAGAGCACGGCCACGCCGGCCAGGATCGTGAGGAACGCGACCAGCCACGCGGTCATGCGCTCGACCTTCACGTCATGGCCTCCCCCCGGCGCAGCCGGTCGACCGCTGTCGGAACTTCGCCGCGCTCCGGCGGCGCTCCTAGCGTCCAGGCACCGGTGCGGCAGCGGTGCGCGGTCACGGCACGGCCGCACTCGACATACGCTGCCCTGGACCTCCCATCCAAGCCCCGGAAGGAGCGTCGTCATGGCCCTGTTCGAGGATACCTTAACCGCTTCCGTGCATCTCGCAGCCTGTGTTCCAAGCTTTCGGTTTGCTTCCACATAGGTCA
>JAKASY010000278.1:1326-4475 GCA_021817625.1 Bacillota bacterium
TGTTCGAGGATACCTTCAGCCCTTACGTGCCCTTCGGAAGCCGCCTCCTGAGCCTCACCACACCTCTCATGCACGGCAGTGACGTGGCCATCGTGCAGGCGATCTACAACCTGATGCTCAACACGATGAGCCCGCCCCCGACCGGCAGCGCCATCCCGCTCACCGGCCTCTACGACGCCGCCACCCAGGCGGCGGTCCGCAGCATCCAGAGCTACTTCAACCTGAGCGTGGACGGCGTGGTGGGCACCAACACCTACTTCGTCTACGGGCAGGGCGTTGGCCCGAACACCACGTACGGCGGGCCGGTCTACGGCAGCCGCGCCAACATCAGCCAGGGGTACTCGGGCGGCGACGTCCTCATCGCCCAGAACCGCCTCAACACGTTTGGCCCGTACGCTCGCCTGATCGGCCGACCGGCCGACGGCAACTTCGACCAGAGAACGTCGGCCGCCGTCCTGGCGTTCAAGTCCGACGCCGGCGCCAACGGCGACACCGGCCTCAACAACAACGCGGTGATCGGCTTCGGCACCTACGACGCGACGTGGCTGTATACCTTCGCGGGTGGTCGTGGACTGCTCGTGGGCAGCGGCCGAAACGGCTTCGACGTGGTCTTCGTTCAGGTCCTCCTGAACAAGCTCGGGTTTTACTCGGGACCGATCGACGGCATGTACGGCGCCACGACGGTCGCGGCGGTCACCGCCTTCCAGCGCAGCCAGGGCATCACCGCGGACGGCAACGTCGGACCGGTCACGTTCTACCGCCTGGGCCTGAATAACCCCAACCACGCGCCCGGACCCCTGGGCATCGCCTGGCCGCCCTCCGTCACGCCCCAGGTGACCGTCTGCTCCACGCCGCTCGCAACGAGCACGAGCGACCTGCACCCGTATGGTGAGGCGTCGCTCGTGATCAACGAGTCGGAAGGCTTCCAGAGCCTGGACGTCGTCGGCAACAACCTGCCCGCGCCCTCGTCGTTCGGCAGCCAGTATGGCGCCTACGCCTTCGTCCTGGTCAACCCGTCGACCGGCCAGACCTATGGCCAGAACCTCATGGCGCCCCTGCCGGCGAGCGAGGGCGACTGGGGCGGCAGCCTGTCGGTCGGCGTCGCCACGATCCCCCGCGGCCCGGTCACCGTCTACCCGACGCCGGCCGGCTCGGCGACGGGTCCGTACGGCCCCGCGGTGCTCAGCGGCAACCTGGCGAACTGCAGCTGAGGGCGCGCCGCGTCAAACCGGGGCGAGAGGGCTGCCGGCGGCGAGCAGAGGCACCAGGCGGGCCGCCGTGATGGTCACCGTCGGCGGGCCGCAGTAGGCGGCCGTGTACTCGCCCGCCGGGTAGGCGACGACGAGCGCGCCCGGGTTGAGCCACCAGGCCCCGAAGGACGCGCGCTGCGCGCTTGGCCCCCGGCCGCCCACGTAGCAGCGGGCGCCCGCCGGGTGGTAGGCCTTGAGGCCCTGGGTGATCAGGCGAGCCAGATCCCGGAGGTAGGGCGCCCCCGGCCGGAACAGGGAGCTCAGGCTGTACGCCTTGCCGCTGGCGAGAGAGAACGTCAGACCCGCGGGGGTCTGGCTCGGGGCGGCCTGGCCCCGCACATAGGCGTCGGACGTGAAGCGAATGGAAAGGACCGCCGCGTCCATGCGCGTCACCTGGTAGGAGATGGCGAGGCTGCTCTGGGGCAGGGACGACGGCCCGCTCGCCCGCGCGCGCACCGTGGCGGCGAAGCCGCGCACCTGTGCCTCGACCCATCGGATGATCGTCGCGTTCACGCGGTCGACCACCGGCCGCCTGCCCGGCCAGATCAGCTGCGGCACGCTCAGAGTGGCGGTGTAGGCGGGAGAGCTGCTCGGGATGCGCTCGGTGACGGTGCGCACCACGGCCGTAGCCGGGGGCGCGCGGCGCACAGTGGCGCGCGCAACGCCCGTGACTGAAACGACGGCGACGAAGACGGCGATGGCCAGCGACTGCGTGGTATGCACGGCCATGGGCAACCCAAGCGATGACAAGCGCGTCCGCCCCCCTTTGCGCTACGCAATTCGCAGGGGATGGGGTGGCTTCTGACCGCCGAGATACGAAGTGCCGTCGCGATCAGCGCAGGCGTGCCTCGGCCGCCCGAGCGTGCGCCTCAAGGCCCTCGACGCGGGCAAGGCGCACCGCCGCCTCGCCCAGGGCGCCGAGGCCGCCATCCGGCGCGGCCAAGACGCTCATGCGCGTGCGGAACGCGGCCACGTTGAGGGGGCCGGAGAAGCGGGCCGCGCCGCCGGTGGGCAGGACGTGGCTCGGGCCGACGACGTAGTCGCCCATGGTCTCCGGCATGCCGCCGAGAAACACCGCCCCGGCGGCGGCGACGTGCTCGAGACAGCGCTCGGGCTGCGCCACATACAGCTCCAGGTGCTCGGGGGCCAGCCGGCCGGCGAGCTCGGCCGCCGCCGCAGGGTCGTCGGCCACGAGCCAGGCGCCACCGGCCAGGGCCGCGGCGGCGATCTCGCGGCGCGGCAGCGTGGGCAGAAGGCGCGCCACGGCCTCGCACACGCGCGCCCCGGCCTGCTCGCCGACCGACACGAGCACCGGCCAGGCCTGCCGATCGTGCTCCGCCTGCGCGAGGAGGTCGTAAGCGGCGCGCTCGGGATCGGCCGACAGGTCCACGACGACCACGACCTCGCTCGGCCCGGCGATGCCGTCGATGCCGACGATCCCGAACACCTGGCGCTTCGCCTCGGTCACGTACGCGTTGCCAGGGCCCGCGATGACGTCCACGGGCTCGACGCTCTCGGTGCCGAAGGCGAGGGCGCCGACGGCCTGGGCCCCGCCCGCGCACAGGACGTGATCCACGCCGACGGTCGCGGCGGCGGCCAGGATGCCCGGGTGGACGCTGCCGTCCCTCTGCGGCGGCGTGGCCATCCACAGGTCCGGCACGCCCGCGGCCGCGGCCACGCCCGCGGTCATCACGACGCTCGACACGAGGGGCGCCGTGCCGGCGGGCACATAGACGCCCGCCCGCGCGACCGGCCGCTCCTGCTCCCCGGCCAGGTAGCCGTCGGCGTCCCGCCTGGGCGCGGCGCCGGGCGGCGGCTCGAAGCGCGCCGCATAGGCGCGCACGCGCCGCCACGCCGTATCGAGGTCGGCCAGGAGCGTCTCCGACACGGCGCGAGATC
>JAKASY010000279.1 GCA_021817625.1 Bacillota bacterium
ACGGGAGCGTGACTCGCCAGCGCCACCCGCCGCCGGCGACGGCCCTGGGCCCGCGCGCGCCGCGCGCGCCGCGCGCCCTGCCCACGAGAGCCGCGGCGGCGGCCCTGGCCGCAGGCTGCGCTATGCTTCGAGGCGGCACATCGAGCATGACCCATGGGAGGGCGGCCGCGTGACGTCGGCAGAGGCGCGGCGGGCCGTGAGCCGCCTGGACGGGCTCGCGCCTCGTTCGGTCGAGCCGCTCGGGCAGGGCTGGGCCTACTGGACGTTCGAGGTCGACGGCGCGTGGGTGTTCCGCTTTCCCCGCACCGCCGCGATCGCGCGGGCGGCGGACAAGGAGCTCAGGCTCCTGCCCGTGCTCGCCGCGGTTCTCGACGTGCCGGTGCCGCGCCCTTCCTGGCGGGGGGAGCATCGGGGGCGCCCCTACTTCGGCTATCGGAAGATCGTCGGCCGCCACCCCACGCGCCGCGACGCCAGGGCCGGCGCGCCGCTCTTGCGCGACCTGGGCCGCAGCCTCGCACGCCTGCACGCCTTGCCGGCCGACGAGTCCCGGCGCCTGACCGGCAGCCCCGGCACCGTGGAGGCGTGGCGCTCGGCCCACCGTCGGCTCGGGGCCCAGGCCGTACGCCAGCTCGCGCCCGTGCTCGGCGACGCGGGCGCCGGCGCCCTGGAGGCCGCTTTCCGGGCTTGGGAGCCCCGCCTCGTGTTCACGCCCGCGCTCGTGCACGGCGACCTGAACCCGGACAACATGCTGGTCGACGAAGGCGGGCGCCTGGCGGGCGTCATCGACTGGGAGGACGCCACGGCTGGCGACCCTGCGGTCGACTTCGCCGGTCTCCTGCGCGCGTACGGCGCGCGTGCCGCGGGAGAGGCGGTAGCGGCCTACGGCGCGGCGGACCCGGGGGCCCTCCTGGACAGGGCGGCGGCCTACGCCTGGATGGCGGACGCGATCGACGCGCTGCACGCCCTGCGGCACCGCCGCCCGGAGGCCCTAGCGCGCAGCGCGCGCAGCCTTGCCCGGCGCCTTGGCGTCCGACGCTCGCCGTGAGCGCGGATGACCGTCTCAGATAAGAAGGTCGCGACCTGTCATGCGAATGCGGCGCCTTGGCCCGGGCCACCAGGCTGGGGGACCAGGTTGGTGCGTGTTGCGTAGGGGTGCCACCGACTTCTGTGCCGTGGACAAGAGCACCATGTTCGCGTCTGTCCAGGGCGGGCCGCGGCTCACGGTGCAGCGGCGATGCGACGGTACGATTGCGGCGTGGACCCCCAGTCGGTTTGGCGCTTGCGCGAAGGTATGAGTGTGTCGACCGCGGGGTGGGTCCAGTCGCTGGGGGGCGTCGGGTCTGGCGACCCAAGCCGCGGCGACAGCAGACGCTAGTCCACGCGGGCGAACTCATGCCGAGGTGCCACGTTGGGGCAGGTGTCGTCGGCGCACCAAGGAGAGCGGTTCTCTTGCTGGCACGCAGCGCGGCGGCCGTAGCAAGCGCACTCGCCGTGGGCTTGGCGGTAGCAGGTGCGGCTCTTCCGTTTGGCACGCACGCGGCTGCGGTTGGGGCGGGTCCCGCCGCGTCGCCTGTCGCCGCTGCACAGCCCGATGGCTGGGTTCGTGTGTCTCCAGCGAGTCGTCCGGTCCCCGAACACGTGACGTATCGGGCCCCGTTTTCGCCGCAGCTCATGCTTGCCGGCGGCGACTGGGTATCGGTGGTCACGAGCTACTCGGGCATGGACCTAGAGTTCGCGTACGTGGAAGCCACGGATCCTACGTCCGCGCGAGTGGCTTGGAGGTACAGGCTGCCCAACGTGCCGGGCGGTCTTTCAACCAACGGGTCTACGATCTCGTTCATCGTGGAGGGCCCGTCCCCTGGGCAAGACGCATGGTCTGGCTTGCCTCAAGGACTGCAACTGGTCTCCCTTGGTGCAAAGGGACACGTTGTCTCCGACGTGCCACTTGGTGACGACGTGCCCGCAGGATGGGATGGCATGGCGACGCAGGTACTGCCATCGGCCAAGGGGTGGTTTCTTGGGATCCAGCCCCCGTCGGATGCGATTGCGCGCACGGCCACGTGCAGAATCGAAGATGTTGGTGCGCAAGGCACGGTCGAGTGGAGTGCCAGCATTCCCATGTGCAATACCTTCGTCGGTGCTCGCGAGCCGCTGGAGCTGGCAGGTGGTGTGTTGGTCGCGGACGGCGTATGGGAGGGCACGGCCGCCGAGGTCCGGCAGGTTGTCGCCGCTCTGAATACGGCTACAGGCAAGGTCATCTGGATCTGGCGCCAGATCGGGACTCGGGAGGTGTACGGGATCTCCGGTGGGCGCCTGCTTGCGGTCGGCGTCGGAACCGGGGGACTCGCCCTCAACATTCGTACCGGTACGGTTGCCTGGCGACTGCCCGGTGATTGCCTGAGCGTTGTCGCCAATGGGAGCCATACGTTCTGCTTACGCGCCGGCCGGTTGATGGTGTACGCGAGCGCGACGGGCAGGCTGGATGAGTCCTTCCCCGTCGACAAGGCGCAGTACCTGCTGGGCGCATCTTCACGCGTCATCTTGCTGGGAGATAGCACAGAAGCCTGGGTAGTGGACCTCCGCACCCGCCAAGCCGTGGCTCACTACCCGGTCGAGCTCTGGCCTACCGCGTCGCCCCCACCCACGTTCAACCTCGCGCGCGCGAGCTTCACCCTTACAGGGTCTACCTTGTGGCGCTGGTGACTGCCCATTGGCCCGTCCATTGCCGCCCCCGCCCCGCGAGGGCCGCGAAGCGCCGCCGTCGAGGCCTGAAGACCAACCAAGCGGCGCCCTTAATCCTCGCGGTGCAGGCGGCTGCCGAAGCGCCAGTCCGGGAAGCGCCCCCGGTAGAGGGCGCGCGCGGCCCGCCAGTCTGCGTCCCGGAGCGCCCGGGCCGGCAGGAGGCGCACGGCCGCCGGCGTGAGGTCGTATCCCCAGCCGACGCCGCAGACCGGCTCGGCCTCGCGCGAACGGGCAAGCGTGGGACACGCGAGGAGCCAGCTCTCCGCCTCCCAGCGCTCGTCGTCGCGCGGCGGGTTGGGGCCGGGGGCGTCGAACAGCGAGGGCGTGTGGCCGAACGCGGTCGGCACGCCGACGCCCTCCTCCGCCGGGGCGCGGTCGAGCCCGGTCCAGACGGGCCCGCCGTCGTGGGGCGTCACCGTGAGCCACTGCGACCAGCCCATGAGGGCGCGGTAGCCCCCACCCATGTAGCCGACCTCGGCCAGGAAGACGGGGAAGCCGCGGGCGCGCTCGACGGGAAACGGCAGGCGCAGGAGGTCAAAGCCCCAAAGCACGGGATCCTCGTTCACGCCGTAGTGGACGCGTACCTCGCCGCGCGCGCCGCGCAGGCGAAACGGCACGGTCAGGACCGGCTCCGGGCTGGGGCGCGGGGGCTTCTCCATGCGTCGAGCATAGCCGACCCACCGACCGCTCGCCGCCTGCGCCGTCCGAGCTACTCCGTCGACACGTCCTGGGCGACCTGCGCCGACTTGGGCCGGATGCGGGCGAACGCCGCGCACCCGTCCGCGACGAGCGAGCGCACCCATGAGGCCTCCGGCTCCTGGCCGCTCGCGTCCAGAAGATCGCCGTACTCGCCCAGGAGGTCCGCGATGCGCGCCTGGTCCGCGGCCCCGAGCGAGCGGTCGACGACGCAGCTCGCCCCGCGTGCGAGGCGGCCGCGCAGCGCGTCGAGGTCCAGGCCGAGCTCGGGCCAGAGAAGCACGTACACGGTGCCGCCGGTCATGCCGGCCCCGAGCCAGGGACCGGGGTCGCCGAGGCAGACCGCGACGCCCCCGGTCATGTACTCGAAGGCGAAGCCCTTGAGGTTCGCGCGCTCGGCCGTGCCGTCGAGCGGGCCGTGCGGGCGTCCGCCGAACACCAGGCCGCCGCCGCTCAGGCGCACCGCCGCGCGGCTGTCGGCGTCGCCCTGGACGAACAGGCGGCCCCCCTGCGCGCCGTAGGCGAAGCTCTTGCCGACGCTGCCGTCGCGCCAGGCGCCGTCTCCCGCCCGCGCCTTGAGCACCGCCACGCGGCCGCCCAGGGCGCCCTTGGCCACGCCGTCCTGGGCGCCGCCGAGAACGATCGTGTCCAGGTGGCCGGTCTGGAACACCGCGAGTCCCTGGCCGACCACGCCGGAGGCCTCCAGGCGCACCTGGCGCTCCGGCGTGAGGAGGGCGGCCTGGCGCACCAGCTCGCCGGCGATGGCCGTGCCGACCATGCGCACGCTCGGCGCGCCCGCCACGAGGTCCGACACCCGCGTCGCGGTGGGCGCAGCGTCGGCGGCATCCGCGTCGCCGTCGAGCGCCTCCTCCGGCCGAGCGGCGGGCAGGGGGAGCGAGGCGAGGAGTGGGCTCAGGTCGAGGCGCTCCCTGCCCCGCGCCTGCACCAGGTGCTCCGCGTGGCCCACAAGTTCTTGGCTCGAGGCGTAGCCGCGGCACCCCGCGACGCC
>JAKASY010000280.1 GCA_021817625.1 Bacillota bacterium
TTCCGATCTCGACCGGCGCGCCGCCGCTTGACGTGGCGGTGAAGACGAGCGCGGTGCTGTGACCCGCGGCGACCGTCAGGGGCGCTGAAGGGCTCGCGGCGACATGGGCGACCGCGCCCGGCGCCATCTGGGCCAGGTCTTGGGCGAGCCGACCGATGTTCGGCGTGCCAAGGCCGGTGAGCGGGTTCCAGGCGCCGCTTGCGAGCGTCCACCGGCCGTCGTAGCCGTAGAGCGCCGGTGTCATGAGCGACGGGTCCGCGGCGGCCGCCCGGTAGAGGGCCGGATTCAGATCGCCGAAGCCGGCCCCGGCCTGGGCCGCCATGTCCGCAAGGTAGCCTGCGAACAGCGGTGCCGCCATGCTCGTGCCGCCGCCGACGCTGGGCCGGCCTGCAAGGACGACGGACAGCCCCGGGTAGTCGCTGGACGCGGGCATGGCCAGGTCGGGCACGCCGCGTCCGCCGCTCTTGCCGCTGGGCGCGGCCGCGACAAGAGGCGCCTGCCAGGTCGGCGCGGCGAAGAGCCGGCTGTAGCCTCCGCCGCCGAGCACGTTGCCCGACCCGTCCTGCTTTGCCACCAGCCTCTTGAGGTAGGCGGTCGTGAGCGCGGCGTACGTCTCGCCGCCCCAGTACGCCGTGGCCAGGCCGGTGGCGCCCTGGGCGTCCACGCGCAGGTCGACGCCGCCCACGGCCGTCACCTCCGGGGTGTCGGCCGGCGAGGCGGCGACACCGGCCGGCGTGGAGCCGCCCGCGGCCACGCCGAACGCGCCGTTGTCGCCGGCGCCGGCAACCAGCGTGATGCCCTCGGCGTTGAGGGCCTCGACGGCCTGCCTGAGGGCTGTACCGTCGCCACCGCTGACCTCCGGCTGGGCATACGACAGGCTTACCACCGAGACGTTGCCGGCGGCCGCCACCGCGTTGAGCATGTCGAGGAAGGTGTCGACCGCGCCCGGCGGATTGGCGGGCGCGTCGTACACCGTGACATGAGCGCCCGGGGAGGCCATCGCCAGCGACTCGAGATCCAGGCTGAGCTCGCCGCCATCACTCGTCCCGGGCGTGGCGCCGCCGTCCACGGCCACGCTCGTCACGACGAGGGGCGTGAGCCCGTTGCTCTGGGCGAAGGCCGAAACGTCCGCCAAGTTCGGCGTGGTCGTGGCGTACACGGCGATCGCGGCCGGCTTGAGCGGCGCCTCGGCGACGAGGGCGGAGGCGCCCAGCGCCGCGTTCATCTCGGCCGCGTTGAAGGGTCCCTGGGCGGCGGTCGCGCCCGTGAACGTGACCGCCGGCAGGGCGAGCGATTGGGCCTGCGCGCCAAGCGCCGTCTGGACGGTCGCGGTGACGTGGTAGGTGCCCGGCGCGTAGGCCGTGAACGTGCTCGCGAGGTCGCCGCTGCCGTCCGGCCCATCGATCTGGACCTGGCTCACGGAAGCCAGGGAGGCCGGTGGAGCGAGGGTGTAGCCGGTGATCTGTGCGCTCGTGTCGCCCGCGCCGCTGGGCGTCGTCACGGTCGTGCGGATGGTCACGGGGAGGCCCGTCGGCGCCGACGCCGGCCCGACGGCGGCGCTCCGCGCCGTGAAGCCGCCGGCGAGCGTCACGCCGGCCGTGAGCGCGACGCGCGCAGGCGCGGCGGTCATACGCGCGACGCGCGGAGGCCGCACCGACACTGCCGCTCCCGCCCCTGGCGCGTGCGAGGGCCGTCCTGCCGGCGCGGCCCGCACGAGGCCGGTGATCCAGGTGATGTCGCGCAGCGAGGAGGGCACGCGCACGCGCCCTTCGGGCGCAAAGAGCGGGCCGGCGCCGTCACGCGCCCAGCGCAGCGGCGCGCCCAGGACACGGCCGACCACCGACGCCGGCGCGGTCGCGAAGAGGATGCTGCCGTGCCGCACCAGGTCGTGGAACCCGAATTCGCGCAGGACACGGCGATCCTGTGCCAGGACAGCGCGTCCGGGCCCGAATCGACGGGCCACCTGGCGCGGGCTGAGAAAGCGGCGGAAGAGCGGCGACCCCGGCGTGGAGGCCGCACGCGCATACGCCTGGAGCGCCGCCGGACGCGCGGCCCCGAGCACCCAGCCAAGACGCACCGGTGTCGAGGAGGCGACCGGCGGACCCCAGGAGAGCGTCCGCCCTACCGCCGCGGGCAGGGGCGAGAGCGAGCGCGGCCCGACGGCCGGCGTGGGCATGGGCCGCGCCGGCGGGGCGGTCGGGGACGCGAGCGCGAGGAGCGGCACCAAGGCAGCCGCGCCGGCGATGCGGAGGCGTCGCATGCCAACCCATTCGGCTTGTCCGGGCCGGCTAGGGGGGTGGTTGGGGCGGCCGGCGGGAGGGCGGCGCGGCGCGGGCGAACCCTCAGGCGCGCCCGCAGCGCAGCGAAAGGATGGTCGTCTTGGCGGAGTTCCCCTGGCCCGACGGGCGGCGCGCCGCCGTCGCCCTTACGTTCGACGTGGACGGCGATGCCGTGCCCTTCCTGGTCGATCGCGAGAACGCCCACCGGCGCCTCTCGCTCTGGTCGGAGCACGCCTACGGGCCCACGGTGGGCCTGAGCCGCATCCTCGACCTGTTCGACCTGTACGAGGTGAAAGGCACCTTCTTCTTCCCGGGCTTCGTGGCCCAGCGCCATCCGGAGGCGATCGACCGCCTCCTGAAAGAGGGCCATGAGGTCGGCCACCACGGCCACATGCACGAGCGCCCCGACGGCCTGGACGACGCGCTCGAAGAGGCGGTGCTCGAGCGCGGCATCGAGGTTCTCCGGCGCTTGACCGGCCGTGCCCCGCGCGGCTACCGCTCCCCCGCCTGGGAGCTCAAGCCGAGCACGCCGGCGCTCTTGACGCGGCTCGGCTTCGACTACGACTCGAGCCTCATGGCGCGTGACGTGCCGTACATGGTCGAGACGCCGGGGCGCAGACTCGTCGAGCTGCCCATCACGTGGATCAGCGACGACTACATGCAGTTCGGACGCTCATCGGGCATCGGCAGCCCGGCGGCGGCGTTCGACGTGTTCGCCCAGGAGTTCGAGGGCCTGTACCAGCGGGGCGGGCTCTGGGTGATGACCATGCACCCGTTCATCACCGGCCGGCCGTCGCGCCTTCTCCTGCTCGAGCGCCTGATCCGCTTCGTACGGGCCTTCCCGCGCGTGTGGTGGGCGACCTGCGGCGAGCTGGCCGACTACTGCCGACGCCCGGAGGTTGCGTCCCAGCTCGCGGTAGACGCACCGGTCGTGCCGGCGCCCGACTTCGTCCGCTGACGGACTGCCGGGACACACTGCCTCAAGCCTGGGCGCGCATCTCGCCCAGGGCGGCTCCCACGCCGCTGCCCGGCGCGAACGGCTGGGGCGTGCCGGCCTCCTCGTACAGGTCCCCGAGTGCCGCCTCCAGGGCGGCCACGGCCGTCGCCATGTCGAGCGGCGTGACCGCGCCCACGTGGCCGACCCGCAGGACGCGCTCCGCCCACGGGCCCATGGCCCCGGCCAGGGCGGCGCCGTAGCGGCGCGCGGCGCGCAGGACCTGAGGCGCGGTGAACGGCTCGGGCACGGCAAGCGGCGTGACGGTGGGAGACGCGTAGGCCTCCGGGGCCATCGGCTCCATGCCGATCGCCCGCCCCGCCGCCCGCACCATACGGCTCATGCGCACGTGGCGGGCGTGGCGGGCGGCGTCCCCCTCGGCGTCCAGGAGCCGCAGGCTTTCCTCCACAGCGTACCAGAGCGCGATCGCGGGCGTGGAGTTGAAGTGGCGCGCGACCAGGGCGCCCAGGTCGAAGTACATGCGGCCCGGCCGCTCCTTCCGGATGGCCGCCAGGGCGCGCGGACCCAGCCCAACGAGACCCAGCCCCGGCGGCGCCATGAACCCCTTCTGGCTGGCCGCGGTCGCCGCGTCGACGCCGATCGCGTCCATGTCGAGGGCGACCGACGGCACGCCGCTGATGGAGTCCGCCAGGCACAGGATGTCGGGCACCACGGAGCGCGCCGCCTCAACGAGCTCGCGGACCGGCATGAGGATGCCGGTCGAGGTCTCGTTGTGCACCATGAGCAGGCCGAGAGCGGGCGCCTCCGAGAGGGCCGCCGCGACCGCGGCGGGTCTCGGCACCTCGCCGTAAGGGACGTCCAGGCGCCGCACGCTCAGGCCGTGCATTTCAGCCGCCTGGGCGAAGCGGTTGCCGAACGCTCCGGCCACGATCGCCAGCACGGGGTCGCCTGGCGTGAACAGGTTCTGCGCCAGGGCCTCGAGCGTCGCCGTGCCGGTCGCGGTGACCGCCACGGCCTTGCCGGTGCCGAACAGACGGGCGACACCGGCCTCCACGCGCCCGGCCAGGTCCGCGAGGGCGCCGCCGCGGAGCTCGGTCATGGGTCGGGCCATGGCGTGCGCGACGGGCCACGGGATCGGCGTCGGGCCGGGCAGGAACAGTCGCTCCTCCCACGGGGGAAGGGCGCGCTCATATTCCGTCAATGGAGATCGGAA
>JAKASY010000281.1 GCA_021817625.1 Bacillota bacterium
GACGAGTACGCGGAGCGCCTCGGCGGGGCGACCTACGCGGACCAGCAGCGCCCCACCAGCGGCCCACGCGGCATCGCCAGGTCCGCCGCACAGCTAGCCTGGGCCGACGACGCGGCCGTTCTCGCCTTCAGCCGGCGCCGCCTCGAGGAGTGCCTCGCGTCCGGCAGCACGACGGTCGAGCTGAAGTGCGGGTATGGCGGTGACCAGGCGGGCGAGCGGCGCAGCCTGCGCATCATGGACGCCCTGGCCCGGGCCGTGCCGCAGGCCACCGCGCGCACCGGCCTCTTCCTCCATGCCCGGCCGGCGGACGGGGACCGGGGGCGGTGGCTTGGGGAGGTTCTCGAAGAGCTCCTCCCGGCGGCGGTTGCCGGCGGTCTCGTCGATGGCGTGGACGCCTTTGTCGAGGACGTGGCCTACAGCCTGGAGGAGGGCGCCGCGCTTGTTCGGGCCGGTCAGGCCGCGCGTCTGGCGACGCACCTCCACGCCGAGCAGCTGGCCGCTAGCGGGGCCGCGGCGTGGGCGGCAGAGCACGGTGTCACCTCGGTCGACCACCTCGACCACCTGGACGCGGCGGGCGTGCGCGCCCTCGGGCGAAGCGCGACGATCGCCGTTCTCCTGCCGGGAGCCACCATCCTGGCCGGCCGCGGTGGGCACCCACCCGTGCACGACCTCCTGCGCGCCGGTGCCGCCCTGGCGGTGGCCAGCGACCTTAACCCCGGTACGTCCCCGGTGGCCTCCCTGCCGGAGGCCGTGGCGCTCGCCTGCCGCCTGTGGGGGCTGCCGGTGAGCGCCGCCGTGGCCGCCGTGACCGTGAACGCGGCGGCGGCGCTCGGCATGGCGGGCGAGGTCGGGGCCCTGCGCCCGGGCGCGCGCGGCGACTTGATCGTCCTCGACGGGGATGAGCCCGCGCTCATCGCCTATCGCCTCGGCCACGCAGCGATCGCGGCCGTCGTGGCCGCCGGGCGCCTCGTCGTGGGCGCGCTCGATGTGCGGCCCTGACGCCGACCGCGCTCTGGTCCGTGCCCGGGCGACCGCAGGGCCTGGCCGCTCGGGATGCGAACAGGTCGGGACGCGTGGGACGGTCCCGCCGCCGAGGAGGCGATCGCATGGCAGGCGCAACGGACGGGCTGGATAGCCCCTATGCGCTCTCCCCCGAGCAGATCCGTCACTACCAGGCGGACGGCCACGTGCGGCTCCACGCGGTGGCGTCGCCGCTGGAGATCGCCACCCACGGCCCGGCCATCCGTGACCAGGTCTACCGCCTGAGCCAGGGGACCCGCCCCCTGGCCGAGCGCGACACCTACGGCAAGGCGTTTCTCCAGGTTGGCGGCCTGCGCCACCACGACGAAGGCTGCCGCCGCTTCGTCCTCGCGCGGCGCTTCGGGCGCATCGCGGCCGAGCTCATGGGCGTCGACGGCGTGCGCATCTACAACGACCAGGCACTCTTCAAGGAGCCGGGCGGCGGCCACACGCCCTGGCACCAGGACCAGGTCTACTGGCCGCTTTCGACGCCCCACACGACCACCATGTGGATGCCGCTTGTACCGGTGCCCGAGGCGGTCGGCTCCATGCGCTTCGTGTCCGGCAGCCAGCGCTTCGGCCAGATCGTCGACCTCACGATCGGCGATGCCTCCCAGGCGTACTACGAGGCGTTCATCGCGGAGCATGGGCTTGAGGTCGTCGGGTACGGCGCGATGCGGGCCGGCGACGCGACCTTCCACTCGGGCTGGACGCTCCACCACGCCGCAGGTAACCCGACGCCCGGCACGCGCGAGGTCATGACCGTGATTTACGTGGCGGACGGTGCGCGCCTGATCGCCCCCGACTCGTCCGAGCGCGCCACTGACCTCAGGGAGCTGTTCCCCGGCCTTGGCCCGGGCGACCTGGCCGCGAGCGCGCTCAACACCTTGGTGTACCGGGGCGGCGGGGCCTCAGGCTAGCGCCCACCGCGAGTCGTTGGGGGAGCGCTAGCGGGAGTTTCGCAGTTACGGGTCGTACCTGAGAGTCGGGGGCCGATGGGAGCCTGCGGATAGGCGGAAAACCGCTCAACCGCAGGCTTCTCTGGTGCCCGAACCCGGTTCAGGGAGCGCGGTGTTCGTATTACCTGATAGCGAGTCTGGGGAAGGCAGGAAATGTTGGAATGGATGCCGAACTAACCCCCATATGTAGTACCTGAATGGGGGTCGCCCCTTGGCCGTCAACCTCGTCCGTAAGACGGTCCGCAAGCACCAGTACTGGTACCTCGTCGAGTCCAGGCGCGTCGACGGCAAGCCCCGCATCGTCTGGCAGCGCTACCTCGGCAAGGCCGAAGACATCGCCCACAAACTCGCCGCCGTCCGGGAGACCGAGGTCTACGACTTCGGCGCCGTCGCCGCCACCCTCGCCATCGCTCACACCCTCGACCTCGAGGGCATCGTCAACCGCCATGCCCAAAAACGCCGCCAGGGCATCCCCGTCGGCCGCTTCATCCTCCTCGCCGTGCTCAACCGTGTCGTCGCCCCCAAGAGCAAGGCCCAGATCGGCAGCTGGTACGACACGACCGTCCTGCGCCGCCTTTGGGGCACTCCCGCCTCCGCCTTCACAAGCCAGGCCTTCTGGTCGGCGATGGATCACCTCGACCACGACGCCCTCGAGGCCATCGAGAACGACCTGGCCCACGCTGCCGTCGAGAAGTTCGGCGTGCGCGTCGCCGCCCTCGCCTACGACGCCACCAACTTTGCCACCTACATCTCCACCCAGACACCGTCCGAACTCGCCCAGCGCGGCCACAACAAGCAAAAGCGCTCAGACCTCCGCCAGGTCAGCCTCGCCCTTCTCGCCACCGTCGACGGCCACGTGCCGCTCCTGCACGACACCTACGCCGGCAACGTGCCCGATCCGATCGAGTTCGGCAAGGTGCTCTCTCGCATGCAGCAACGTCTCGAGAGCCTGGCCGTCCTGAACGAAGCGGGCATCACCGTGGTGTTCGACAAGGGCAACCCCTCCCAGGCCAACTTCGCCGACTTCGGCGCGGGCCCAGACACGAAGGGCATATCCTTTGTGAGTTCCCTGTCGCTCGCTCACCATGGCGATCTTGCGGCGGTGGCGCTCGCCGACTTCACCGAGGTGGACAAGGTACGCTGGCCGGGGCTTGTGGCCTATCGCGCCGAGAAGACGGTGTACGGCAGCCATCGACGTGTGGTGGTCACCTACAACCCCGCGTTGGCCCAGGGCCAGCTCGCCGGCATCCGCCGTCAGCAGGGGAAGATCGAGAGCGGGCTTCGGACGCTGGCCGACCGGCTCTCTCCCTCGCCGGACAGAACGCGGCGCTCGCGCCGGACCACGCGCGCTGGCGCCGAGCGGTACGTGAAGCGCCTTCTCGCACGCTACAGCGAGGCCGCGGGCTTGCTTTGGTGGGCGGCGAGCGAGGACGAGGCGGGCCAGGTGCGGCTGTCGTATGCCTGGGACGCGGCCAAGATGGAGGACCTCGAGGCGCACCATCTTGGCCGCACGGTGCTGTTCACCGATCACATGGACTGGGACGACGCCGACATCGTCGCCGCATACCGCAGCCAGGGCACCCTGGAGAACGCCTTCCGTCAGATGAAGGACCCGCACTTCGTCACGGTGACGCCGATATTCCACTGGACGGATCCGAAGATCCGGGTGCACCTGGCGATCTGCGTGATGGCTCTGATGGTGGCCTCGCTTCTGCACCGTGAGGCTCGCAAGGGGAGCTTCGACGAAGGCTTCGACGCCCTGCTGGAGACCCTCGGCGGCATTCGCGGCGTCGTGGATCTCCCTGCCGAGGGGTCGCGGGAACGACCCCGCATCCGGCTGACCAAACGAACCACCCACCAGGACAAGCTCTACACCGAACTGGGCCTCGAGCGCTTCGACCCCACGACGCGCCGCCCTTGACCGGCAGCAGGTACTACAACGGCGCAGCCCAGAAAGCCGCGCCGTTGAGCGATCTCTCCGCCACTGGCATCGTTAACTGCGAAGGTACCGCTAGGGGCGCTCGCTGCTGCCAAAGGCGTCGTAGCCGGCCGGAAGAGGGCTTCGTGCACCGTCCGGGGCGATGAGCCATCGACCGGTCGACGCTGTGACCATGCCCACAGCGGTCAATCGGCAGCCCGCAAGGACGGGGGGAGCGACGCGCGCGGGCAGCGCGGCGAGGAGCTCATAGTCCTCTCCCGCCTTGAGCGCATCCTCCAGGGGGTCGCGCCCTCGCGCGGCGGCCAGCGCGGCCGCGGCCGGGTGGACGGGCACGCGCTCGGTCCAGAGCTCGACGCCGAGGCCACGATCGCGCGTCAGCGCCTCGACCGCGCCGGCCAGGCCGTCCGAGAGGTCCACCATGGCGTGGGCAGCTGAGGCGAGGGACCGACCCTGGCTGACCCGCGGCAGCGGGCGCAGGAGGGCGCGGCGCGCGGCTGCGGCGGCCTGCGGCCGGACCTGGGAAGCCAG
>JAKASY010000282.1 GCA_021817625.1 Bacillota bacterium
CGGACTTCACGGTGCGCGTGGACGGTGCGGCCTAGGCGCACCTCGAGGTTCAAGATGCCGCCGCCGGCGCCGGTCCTGGCGGAGGCGCTCGCCACGGCCCTCCTCGTCGCGGTCGGCTGCTCCATCGTGATCGCGGACTTCGGCACGGGCAGCGTGGTCGTTCGCGCCCTTCCGTCGGCGGCGGTCCGCCGCGCCCTCACCGGGCTCCTGTTCGGCACGACCGGTGCCCTCATCGCCATCTCGCCGCTCGGCCGCGTGTCCGGCGCGCACGTGAACCCGGTTGTCACCCTCGCCTTCTGGCTGCGCGGGCGGATCTCCGCCGCGGTGGCCGTCGCGTATGTGGCGGCGCAGGGCGCGGGGGCGGTGGCGGGCGGGCTCGCGCTGACCGCCTGGGGCGCGCTGGGCCGGAGCGTCGCGTTCGCTGCCACGGCGCCGGGCCCGGGCGGCGTCGCGCCGGCCCTCTTGGGCGAGGCGCTGGCCACCACCGCCCTCATCGGCGGTCTGTTCGTGTTCCTCGGCCACCGCCGCCTGCGGCCCTTCACGCCCGCGCTCTTCCCGCCCCTCTACGCCTTCCTCGTTCTCGTGGAGGCGCCGCTCTCCGGCACGAGCACGAACCCGGCGCGCAGCCTAGGGCCGGCGCTCGTCGGCCACGCCATGGACGCGTACTGGCTGTACGTCGTGGGGCCGGTGGCCGGCACCCTGGCCGTGCTGGCGCTCTGGCGCCTCACGCCCGCGCTGGCGGCGCTCGAGCTCGAGGTGGCGAAGCTCTACCACTTCGAGCACGACCCGCACGGCCTCTTCCATGCCGATCGTCGGCCCGGGAGCTGACGCGTAAGCCATCGCTTACCCATGATCGGGCCATGGCGCTGCCATCGCGTGATCCGGGGCCGGACGGCTTCACCGCCATCGCCCATCCCGTGCGGCGGCGGACCCTCGACCTCGTGGCCGAGGGGATCGTCCCGTGAACGAGCTCGCCCTCGCCTTCGCGATCAGCCGTCCGGCCATCTCGCAGCATCTGCGCGTCCTCCTGGACGCCGGCCTCGTTACGGAGCGGCGGCGGGGGCGCGAGCGGCGCTATCGCGTCCGGCCGGAGGGCCTCGACGAGGTATGCGACTGGCTTTCGCGCCACCGCCGCTTCTGGCACGAGCGCTTGGCCCGACTCAAGGCCCACTTGGCAGAGGATGATTCACCTTGACCGAGTCGCGATCACCGCCGACCTGCGCCTCGACCACCCGCCCGAGCGCGTCTGGCGGGCGCTGACCGAGCCCGACCGTATCGCGGACTGGCTCATGCCGGGCGACTTCCGCGCGGTCGTGGGCCACCGCTTCACGTTTCAGACCCGGCCCATCCCGCCCCACTTCCACGGCGTCGTGCACGGCGAGGTGCTCGTCGTGGAGCCGCCTTGCCGCCTGGTCTACAGCTGGCGCGGCGGCGGCCTCGACACCACGATCTCGTTCCACCTGGAGGCGGACGGAGACGGCGCCATGCTCCACTTCGAGCATGGCGGCTTCGACCGCGCCCGCCCGGAGCAGGACGCCGCCTACAGGGGCATGGAGCCCGGCTGGACCGGGCACATCATGGATCGTCTCCGCCGGACCATGGACGCCCTGCCCGCCGCCTGAGCCGCAGCTCAGGAGCGGTGGTCGAGGACCGGCCGGAGGTGTCCCTCCGTGCCCGTCAGGAGGCGCGCGGCCTCGGTTGCGCCGACGCCCAGGGCGACTTGGACGATGGCCTGCTTGACGCTGCCGCCCGCGTCGTCGAGGGCGGCCCGCGCCGCCTCCGGCGCGCAGTCGGTGGCCAGCACCACAAGACGCACGGCGCGCCCGCGCAGCTTCTCGTTCGTCGCCTTCATGTCGACCATCAGGTTGCGGTAGACGCGGCCCAGGCGCACCATGGCCGCCGTGGTCAGCATGTTCGTCACGAGCTTCTGGGCGGTGCCGGCCTTGAGGCGCGTGGAGCCGAGCACGGCCTCGGGGCCGGTGTCGGGGGCGATCGCCACGTCCACGCGGCCGCACAGGGCGGAGCCCGGGACGGACGTGATGCCGATGGTGGCCGCGCCGATGGCCCGGGCGTGGTCGACAGCAGCGAGCACGTACGGCGTGCGACCGCTCGCCGCCAGGCCAACGACCACGTCGCCGGGCGTGAGGCCGAGCGCCTCCAGGTCCGCTGCGGCCGCCGCGCCGTCGTCCTCCGCGCCCTCCGTGGCGCGCGCGAGCGCGCCCGGCCCTCCGGCCATCACCGCAACGATCCGCTCCGACGGCGTGCCGAAGGTGGGAGGGCACTCCGCCGCCTCGGCCAGGGCGATGCGCCCGCTCGTACCGGCGCCCACGAACAGCCAGCGGCCGCCCCGCCGATAGGCCTCGGCCATCACGTCGACCGCTTTCGCCACGGCCTCGAGCACCTCGTCGACGGCGCGCACCGCCACGTGGTCCTCCGCGTGGAGGGCACGCACCATGTCGAGCGCGGAGAGCCGGTCCAGGTCCTCCGTGCGCGGGTTCGGCCGCTCGGTGGACCACACCCAGCCGCCGTCGGCGGGGCTCATCGCACCGCCGCCGCCGCCGCGTTATGGAAGCGCGCCCGCAGGCGGCGCACGTCCACCTGTCGGCCGAAGTGCACGCGATTGGTGAGAAGCACCGCCCAGGCGCCGCTCGCCGGGTCCGCGGCGAGGGAGGTGCCGGTGAAGCCCGTGTGGGCGATCGTGGTCTCCGGCCAGAGGTCTCCCGTGTGGTCCATGCCGTCCCCCTTCAGCACCCACCCCCATCCCCGCCGCCAGGGCGCGGGGGTATGGCAGGCCACCGCGCGGGCGAGGGTCCAGGGCGCGAGCACGCCGTGCGCCGCCCCCACCCATAGGGCGAGGTAGCGGCCCAGGTCCTCGGCCGGCGCGAACAGGCCCGCGTGTCCCGCCACGCCGCCCATCGCGTCGGCGTTCTCGTCGTGCACCACACCGACCTTGGGGAGCTCGCGGCCGGCCTTTACCTCCGTCGCGGCGATGCGCGGTCGCAGGGCCCCCGCGGGCAGGTAGCCGGTCTCGCGCATGCCGAGCGGCTCGAACACGCGCTCGCGGGCCGCCTCCGCCAGACTCTTGCCCGCGGCGCGCGCCGCGATCTCTCCCAGCATGATGAAGCCGATGTCGCTGTATACGGCGCGCTCGCCAGGCGGCCCGGCCATCGGCTCGGTGATGGCCGCCTGAACCAGGGCCGGGCCGGTGTGGGTGCGGTAGAACTCGCGGCCCGAAATGAGGCCGGCGGTGTGCGAGAGGAGGTGGGCGATCGTCACCTGCTCCCGGCCCTCGCCCGCGAACTCGGGCAGGTGCTGCGCGACGGGATCGAACAGCACGAGCCTGCCCTCCTCCACGAGCGAGAGGATGACGGGCAGGGTCGCCACCACCTTGGTGAGCGAGGCGAGGTCGAAGATCGTGCCCGTAGCCATCGGGCGCTCCTCGTACGGGCTGGACTCGGCCTCGCCGTATGCCTCGAGCCACACGCACTCGGATCCGACGCCGAGGCACGCCACCACGCCGGGGACCTCGCGCTCCTCGGTAGCGCGCGCCAGAATCGCCCCGACCCGCCTTAGGCCGGCAGCGTCGAACACCGTCATGGGCACCGTCCTTCCGGGCGCCGGCGCGTGCGCCGAGCGCGTCCGCTAGAGCGGTTCGGTTCGCGCGCCCGCGTCCCTCCCACAATCTGCCCAGCAGCATCGAAAGGAGCCGAGCGCGGGCGTCGACAGCATGGTGAAGGGAGGACGCGCGCAATCGTCGAAGGGTGACTTGAGCAATCGCCGTCCGCGCGACGGCGTATCTGGTTGTCCAGGGGCTGCGCTCAGACGACGCAAGGGGGGGTATGACAGGGCATGCCGGTGTTCGGCCGAATGGCGAGGTTCTACCGTCCCTACCTGGCCACGCTGTACCTCGGCCTCGTGCTCATGGCCCTGTACACCGCCGCCATCATGGTCACGCCCTACCTGACGGAGGCGCTGATCAACAACGTGGTCAAGGGCCACCATTGGGGCGAGCTCCGCCTGCTCGCGCCGGCGCTCGTGGCCGTCGCGGTCCTCGCCGGCGCCTTCAACTTCGCCCAGCAGTACTTGATCCAGGACTTCGGCCAGAAGTGCACCTACCGCCTGCGCCAGGCCCTGTACGGGCGCCTGCAGTCGCACGGCTATGCGTACTACGATCGCGAGCACACCGGAAACCTCATGCAGCGGCTGACGGGCGACGTCGAGGCGTTCCGCATGTTCCTCACCCAGGGCACCACGGACGCGAGCTCGTTCGTCTACAACATCGGCTTCGCCATCGTCGTGATGCTCACGCTCAACTGGCAGCTGACCGTCATCAGCATGTTCCTGCTGCCGTTCCTCGCTCTCACGTGCATCCGCTACGACCGCACGGTACGCCCGACCTACACGCTCATCCGCCAGTCCATGTCGCGACTGCAGACGGTGGTGC
>JAKASY010000283.1 GCA_021817625.1 Bacillota bacterium
CGCCCTTCCGCTGGCCGACCTCCGCCCCGCCTCAGAGCGTGCGCGCCGTCGCCGGAACCCGGGGCGCGGGCGGCAGCGGCGCGGCAAGAGGCGGCAGGTCCGAGAGCCACACGGCCGCCACCTGCAGCGCCCCGGTCGCGGCCGTGGCCAGCGTGAGCGCCGGCCACAGGGGAAGGCGCGCCGCCAGGGCCAGAACCGCGGCGATCGCCACGAGGCGCCCGCCGTTCAGGGCGATCTCTTGGCCAAGGACGTACGCGCCGCGCGTCACGGACGCCTCCGGGTCCTCGTCCATCACGGCCAGGAGGCGCGCGGCGAGCGGGATCTGGTAGAGGGGCGCCGCCGCGGCGGTCGCCACCTGGAACACGGCGAGCAGGGCGATCGCCGGCCCCCACGGCACGAGCGCGGCGCTGGCTGCGGCGAGGGCGGCCACGCCGAGCCACATGGCGCGGCGCTCGCGCCCGCCCGCGAGGCGGCGCACGACGAGCGCCCCGCCCGCGCCGGCGAGGGCGCCGGCCGCCGCGTACAGGGCGAGGCCGCCGGCGCTGCCCGTGGCGACGTACACGAGCGCGACCAGGACAAAGCCGCCCGACACGTCCCTGAGGCCCTGCAGGCAGAGTCCGAACCACATGCGCCGGTAGCGGGGACGCGCGCTCAGGAGGCGCAGCGCGTGAAACCCGCCGCCCCCGCCCACACGATGGCCCTCGGGCAGGCGGCGGGCCATGCCCCAGGCCACGAGGTACGTGAGGAGGGCAGCCGCGAACACGCTGTCGTAGCCCAGGCGGCCGCCGAGGCGGGCGATGGCGAGGCCGCCGACGAGGGGCAGGGCGACGCCGGCCGCCGCGGCGAGCGCCTGGCCGGTGCCGTAGTAGTGCATGCGCTGGCGCGGCGGCACCAGGTCGTACACGAGCGTGTTCACGCTGAACCAGTACACGCCGCCCGCCACGCCGGCGAGCAGGCCAAGCGGCAGCACCAGCGCGTCCGCGCGCGGACCGAGCGCAAGAAGCGCCGCGTACTGCGCGGCCGTGAGGGCGATGCCCGCGCCGAGAAGGGCGCGCGGGCCGATGGCGAGGCGCGACGATCCGGCCCAGACCGACGTCGCGCCGATCCCCACGTACAGGCCGAGGCTGTAGAGCGCCATGGCGCCGAGGCGGCCGCCCGTGACGTAGAGGAAGAGCGCCACGAACACGCCGGTGAGGCTGCCTGCCATTGCCACCGTGAGGCCCGACCACAAGAGCCGCCGCGCGGCCGGCGACAGGTCGCCGCCCGCCCCCGCCGGCTCCACGGCCGCCGGCGGGTGCTCGCCGCCGCCTACGTGGGCTCCCCCAGGTGGCGGACCGTGCGCGCCAGGCGCTCGACCCGCTCGCGCTCCACCGCGACGCCCAGGCCGGGGGCGTCGGGCACGGTGAAGCGCGGGCCGCGGATGGGCGACTGGCCCACGTCGTCGAGGAAGAGGAGCGGCCCCGAGGTCTCGAGCGAGACGATCTCGGGCCTTGCCGCCGCCACCTGCGCGCCGGCCATGGAGCCGATGCTCGACTCCACCATCGAGCCGATCTGCACGCCGAGGCCGGCCGCGCCGGCGATGCGGGAGAGCTCGGCGGCCTTCGACGCGCCGCCGCACTTCATGAGCTTCACGTTCACGAGGTCCGCCGCGCGCAGCCGGATCACCTCAAGCAGCTCGCGCGCGTCGCGCACCGCCTCGTCGGCCATGATCGGCACGCCCACGCGCGCGCGCACCTCCGCGAGGCCCGCGAGGTCGGCGCGCGCCACCGGCTGCTCCACCCAGACGGGGTCGAACGCCTCCAGGCGGCGGATCGTCCCGACCGCCTCCGCCGGCGTGCCCCAGCCCTGGTTGGCGTCGATGCGGATCGGCACGTCGCCGACCGCCTCCCGGATGGCGCGCAGGCGCTCCGCCTCGAGGAGCGGCCCGCCCCGCCCGAGCTTGAGCTTGAGGCCGGGGTGGCCGACCTCGTGAATGGCGCGCGCCGCCTCGCGCGCCATCGCCGCCGGGCCGTCGAGGCTCACGACGTAGTAGAGCTCGCGCTCCGGCGCGTAGCGCCCGCCGAACAGGCGGCACAGCGGCATATCCGTGGCCCGGGCGAGGAGGTCGCTCAGGCCGATCTCGAGCGCCGCCTTGGCGGTCGGCGCGCCAAGCACCTCGGAGAACACCCGCGCCTCGACCGCCTCCAGGTCGCGCGGGTCCTCTCCCAGAAGGCGCGGCGCGAGGTCCTCGACGAGCATGGCGAGCACGGACGCGGGCGTCTCGCCCGTGACATGCGGGTCGGGCACGCCCTCGCCCCAGCCGACAAGGCCCGTGTCCGTGGTGATGGCGCACACGACCGACGGCATGCTCGCCCACTCACCATAGGCGACACGAAACGGCACCCGGAGCGGCAGGTCGATCGCGTACACGGAGACGCCGACGACGCGCATGTGTCAATGCCTCCCGTCGGACTTGCTGGCCCGGGCCAAGCGGCGCTCGATATGAGTGAACACCGCGCGGGCGCGCACCGCCAGATCCGCCGCCTTCGGGTCTGAGAACGCGGTCGCCACCATGTACTGGCTGAGGGTGGCGGCGCGGAAGAGCCAGGCGCGCGCCAGATACTCCGTACTGGCCGGATCCTCGAGAAGGTCCATCGTCGACGAGGGCGCCCCGCGGTAGAGCAGGGCGTCGACCACGACGATCGCCTGCGCGTACACGACGGGACGCCAGTACGGCGAGAAGTCGATGACGGCGGGCGCGAGGCCGGGCGCGAACAGCACGTTGTTGCTGAGGTCGCCATGCACCACCTGGCAACGCGCGGTCGAGGGGCGAAGGCGCGCCTGGAGACGGCGCGCGAGGTCGGCGATGCCCTCGACCAGGTCGATCTCCTCCTCACCCCAGGCCACGCGATCCGCCACGGCCCATCGGCTCGCGCGGCGGGCGAAGAACGCGGGCCGCGCCACGGCGGCGAGCGCGCCGTGCAGCGCCAGGCCCGCCTCGAGTACCTCGCGCCAGCGCCCCTCGGGCGTGTTCTCCCCCTCGACGTACCGATACGCCGCCCAGCCGTCGACCACCCAGCGGCCGTCCGTCGCGCGAACGGGCCGCCCCAGGCGAAAGCCGCGCTCGGGCAGGGCGCTCAGGACCTCGGCCGACCACTCGGCCTCCTCCACGTCGGAGACCGCCTTGAGGACGACGTCACCCGCCCGCGCCACGCCGTCGCGCGCGTCGGCGAGCGGCACGGCGGGCCCAGCAAGCCCCCAGGCGGCAAAAGGTGGCGCGTCCCCCAAAGCTTCTAGGTCCCCGTGGCGTTGGCGTCGAACACCCGGCGGGAGATGCGGCCGATGAGGTCGGTCGCGCGCTCGCCGTCGGTCACGCCCCGCAGGTAGACGCTCACCGCGTAGCTGCGCTCCGCCATGAGCACCAAGCCGATGTCGTGGCGGTGGCCCTCGATCGAGCCCGACTTGGAGCCGAGCCGCACGGCCGCCGCGGCGCCGACGACGCCGGGCGGCGGCGAGAGCGGCAGGAGCCTTCCCAGGCCGCCGCTCAGGGTCTGGCGCAGGAGGACGTCGACCATGCGGCGGCTGGCGTCGTAGGACACGGCCTCGCCGCGCGCGATGCGGCCGAGGAGCAGGGTCATGTCGCCGGCGGTCGTGGTGTTCGAGCCGCGCCGTTCCACCGGCACCACCTGGAGCTTGTTGTAGAGGACGGTGCGGGCGAGCCCGAGCGAGGCCATGGTCTCGGTCACCGCGTCGGCGCCCACGCGGTCGATGAGCATGTTCGTCGCCGTGTTGTCGCTCACGATGATCATCAGCGTCACGAGATCGCGCACCGGCAGGCGGATGCCTGGGCTGAGGTGCTGAAGCACGCCCGAGCCGGTCACCTGGTCCTCCGGAGAGAGGGCGATCTCGTCCGCGAGGGAGAGGCGGCCGAGGTGCGCCTGGCGGAACACCTCGACCATGATCGGCACCTTGATCGTGGACGCCGGGTAGTACGGCTCATCGGGCCGGAGCGCGACGATCGGCGTGCCGTCCACGCGCGTCGCGCAGACGGCAGCGGTCAGGCCCTCGGCCTCGGCCATGGTGTCGAGCTCGCGCGCGAGCTCCTCGGCGGCGAACAGGCGAGCACCTCCCAAGCGGTGGGGCGTCGATGTCGTGCTCGCCTTCGTTGCCGGCCGGCCCCGCACCTGCCCGCCAGCGAGGCGAGCGCAGCGCGAGGCCCTATCCGCTTGGCCCGCGCCCTTGCCGTTTGACGTCGCGGGGTAGGCGGGCTGACGCACCCGTGCTGCGCTCGATCACGACCGGCGGGACGGCCGTCCACGCTGCTCGTCGCGCCTTCGCCGCCGCGCGTGCGCCACGGGCGGCGGTTTGATGGAACGAGGCTTGCGCGATCTCGACACGGAGAATTGCGACCTGCCAATTGCATCTTGACAATAATCTGTTCATATCGCTATGTGTCGAACAGGA
>JAKASY010000284.1 GCA_021817625.1 Bacillota bacterium
TGCACCCGTCCTTGTCGGAGTGAGCGCGTGGCTCGGCCTCGTGGCGGCGGCGCTTGTGGCCGTCGTGGTCGGCCGCCGCCTTGGGGCGCTCGTCGACCCCCAGCGCGTGCAGAAGGCAGCAGCGGTGGTGTTCGCGGCCGTGGGCGTGAGCGTCCTGATGGGATTCAGCCCAGGAGGGATCTAGCGTGATTCAGGCGACGGCAGCGAGAGGCTGGCGCGCGGGCGGGTCGGTGGTGTCCATCCGCCAGTTCGACGCGGCCGCGATCGCCGCCCTGTTCGAGCTCACCGACCGCATGCGCGAGCGCCCGGGCGGCGCGGCGGAGCTGGCGCGTGGGCGGCTCATGGCGACCCTGTTCTATGAGCCGTCGACACGCACGCGGCTCTCGTTCGAGGCGGCGATGGCGCGCCTCGGTGGCCAGATCATCACGACGGAGAACGCGGCAAGCATGTCCTCGGCCGTGAAGGGGGAGAGCCTCGAGGACACGGCGCGCATCGTGAGCGGCTACGCGGACGTGATCGTGCTGCGCCACCACGAGGCCGGCAGCGCCGAGGCGGCAGCGGCGGTAGCCGACGTCCCGGTCCTGAACGCCGGCGACGGTCCGGGCGAGCATCCCACCCAGGCCCTTCTGGACGCCTACACGATCGTGCGCCGGGTAGGCCGCCTCGACCACCTGCGCGTCGCCCTCGTGGGCGACATGGCGTACGGGCGCACCGCCCACTCGCTCACGCTCCTCCTGGCCAACTACCCAGGCCAGCGCATCGTGTTCGTCGCGCCCGAGGCAGCGCGCGCGCCGGCGGCGCTCGTGGCGGAGCTTCGGGCGCGCGGCGCCGAGGTCGAGGAGAGCGAGGACTTCCTCGGGGCGCTTCATGCCTGCGACGTCCTTTACATGACGCGGGTGCAGAAGGAGCGCTTTCCAAGCCCCGAGCTCTATGCCCAGGCGCAGGGGCGCTTCTCGCTCGACGCGCGCGCCCTTGCCGTGCTCTCGCCGGCCGCCTGGATCCTCCACCCGCTTCCCCGCCTGGGCGAGCTGCCCGAGGCGGTGGACGGCGACCCGCGCGCCGTCTACTTCGAGCAGGCGCGAAACGGCGTCCCGGTGCGCATGGCACTCCTGGCGCGGGCCCTGGCCGTGGCGTAGGGCGGGCGGCACGCGCGGCCGCCGGTCTCCTGACAGAAGGCCGCTACAGTGGCACACTGAAGCGACCGCGCGGCCGCCGGACGGCCTCGCCGGGAGGAGGCCCGCTCTTGCCGCTCATGGCGCGCCGTCCTTGGCTCGTGATCGCCCTGTGGCTCGCCGTCATCGCCGCCTGCGTGCCGCTCGCCGCCCAGGTCACCCGCCATCTCGGCGCGGGTGGCTTCACCGCGCCGCACAGCGCCGCCGCCGCGGCGGACGCCACGACCGCGCGCCTGCACGCGCCGAAGACCCTGCCGCCCACGCTCGTGAGCGGCCTCGGCACGCGCTCGTTCGACCGCCTGGCGGCCCAGAGCGCCATGCCAGCCGCCTGGCTGCACAGCGTCGGGCCCGACCAGGCGGTGCTCGTGCCGGAGGGCGCCGCCCGGGCGGCCGGCACGTTCCTGCGTCTCGCGGCGCGCGCCGGCGCGGGCGAGACGGCCGTGGACAGCGCCAGTATCGGGCACGCCGTGAGCGGGCAGGCGGTTCGTGCGTTCAAAGCCAGCACGGTGGTGGCGGTGCCGGCGCTGCTCATCCTCCTTCCCCTCGTGTTCGGCGCGTTCGTGCCTGCGCTCCTGCCGCTCGTGACCGCGGGCGTCGGCACCATCCTGTGCCTCGCCCTGGTCAGCGTGGTCGAGCGCTACGTGCCCCTCTCCGTCTACCTGCTCGAGATCGTCACGTTCCTCGCCCTGGGCGTGGGCGTCGACTACGCCCTGTTCGTCTCGACGCGCTTCCGCACGCGCGTGGAGGCCGGCGCTCCGGTGGGGCAGGCGCTTGCGGAGGCGATGCGCACCTCCGGCCGCTCCGTCCTCTTCTCCGGCATCGCCGTCGCCCTCGCCATGGCCGCCCTGGTGATCGGCGGCACGGCCTATTGGTGGGGTCTGGCGCTCGGCGGCGCCCTGGCGGTCACGAGCGTCCTCGCCGTCACGCACACGCTCCTGCCGGCGCTCCTTCGTGTGATCGGCCGGCGCGTGGCCACGGGGCGCGTGCCGTTCGCCATGCCGCACTGGCCGCTCTGGCGCCACCTCGCCGCTTGGGCGACGGCGCGGCCGCTCCTCGCCCTCTGCCTGGGGCTGGGCGTGCTCGCGCTCCCGGCCGTGGCCTCGCCCGCCGTGCGCGCCCAGGTGCCCGCCAACATCGCCGCCATGCTGCCGCAGGACGCGCCGCTCGCCCGCGCGACGGCTGTCGTGCAGGCGGCGCGCGGGGCGGGGTCGATTGCACCCATCGTCGTCTCGCTGCGCCTCGGGCCCTCGGTCGGGCAGGCGGCGGCGTGGCGCATCGTCGCGGATGCCACCACGCGCATCGGGCGCCTGTCGGACGTGGCGGCGGTGGCCTCGCCCACGCTCCTGGGCATGGGCGCGAGCGTGCTCGCGCGCGCCGCCTCGGCAGGCGATGGGCCGCTCGCGGCGTTCGTCGCGTCACCTCACGTCGTGGACCTGTTCGTCACGGCCAGGAGCGGTCCGGACCAGCCGGCCACGAGCGCCCTCGTCGGCCAGATCGGCGCCGTGCTCGCCGCCGTGCCGGGCGTGCGCGTGGCCGTGGGTGGGCAGGTGGCCGCGATGCGGGCCTTCGACCAGTACGTCGGCGCCCGCCTGCCCTGGATGGCCCTGGCCACCGCCCTCACGGCCTTCCTCGTCCTCTTCCTCGCGACGCGCTCGTGGCTTCAGGCCCTCCTGGGCGTGGGCCTGAACGCGCTGGTCGCTCTGGCCACGGCCGGCATCCTGGTCCTCACCGTGCAGCGCGGCAGCTTCGGCCTCGTGCCGGAGCCGCTGAACATGGCCGTAGCGCCGCTCGTGTTCGTCATCCTGTTCGGCCTGTCGATGGACTACCAGGTGATCCTCCTCCACCGCATCCAGGAGCGGCTGGCGGAGGGCGACGCCGCCCCTGCCGCGGCGCGCCACGCCGTCGCCACCACGGGCGGCATGATCACGGGCGCGGGGCTGATCATGGTGGCGGTGGTGGCGGCGCTCCTCGTGAGCCCGTTCGAGATCCTCCAGACCCTCGCCATCGGCCTCGTCAGCGCGGTCCTGCTCGACACGCTGGTCGTACGGACGTTCATCGTGCCGGCGATGGTGGCGCTGCTCGGCCCACGCGCCTTCGGCCCCGCGCCGCTCGCACGCGCCGCCGCCTGACCACCCGCGCCCGCGTGGCGCGCACCGCGGCGGCGGCATAGGGCTTGCACGGGGGACCGCGATCGAGAGGCTTCACGGCAGCACCGTGTTCTACGGGCTCGACGGCAGGCCCCCGGCCATCGTGGCGCGCGAGGCCCACGACGCGAGCGTGCGCAGCCTGGCAGTGAAGTGCGGCGACAGCGGCGTGCCCCGCCCGCGCAGCGGCAGGAGATGCGGTTGCCGCGCCTCGGGCCGGTAAGCGCCGCGTACTGGCGCTCAACCGTGCTGCGCTCGTTCGTGTGGCTGAACACGCGGCAGAGCGTGGCGTCGATCACGAGCGAGCGGCGCAGGTGCACGCGCGGCGGCGGGCCAAGCGCCTTGCCCAGGAGCCGGCGCACGAAGCGCACCACCGCTCGGCGCTCGGCCGGCGCCACCTCGAATGGCGGCAGGGCCGCGTGCCCGCCCAGGGCCAGACCGATGCGCTCGTACCGGCGCAGGAGCCAGAACGCGCAATGCCGGGTTTCGCCCTTGAAGCGGTGAAATACCCGGGTCGCGAAATGGCACACGGCCTTCGCGCACTAGATGGGGCGACGCATGGTGTCGACCGCGTCGAACAGGGCCTGGTCGCGCAGGTGGACGGGGGACGCCGGTGCGGCCACCCTTCATGAGGGCGCGGAACTCGCGCTTGGCGTCGAGCAGGCGCCAATGGCTGGCGCGCCCGAGGACGATGAGGGCGCGGTCCTTCTCTTGGGCGCAGGCGAGGGCCAGGCCCTCGACCGCCTGGATCTTGCCGCGGTTGAGGACCAGGGTCTCGTACGTGGTGGTGCGCTTCAGCCGTGGCCACCTCCTCGAGCAACCTGGCCCCTAATCCCGCAGCGGTACGCCTGCGCGTACCCGTTCGGCAGCATGCAGGGCCAGATCGACCAGAGGCTCAAGGCGGCACGGGCGTACGGCCGGGCCGTCCTGCCGGCGGGCCCCCTCTACGGCCGTGGCACCACAGGGGGACAGGGGGACGTCGCCACCCTGATCGCCGCCGCCCGCGCCCACAACCTGCCCGGCGTCCTGTGGTGGCGCTACGGCGTCGGCACCGAGGGGATGCTTCGCCAGGCGGCGACCGCCGCCGTGTGAGGGCGACAGCCGCCGACGGGTCGCCGCGGCCGGC
>JAKASY010000285.1 GCA_021817625.1 Bacillota bacterium
GCCGACCATGTTCGTGGTCCAGAGCTCCTCGTAGTAGCGCTCGCCGTTCAGCCGCCCGAACTCGGCCGCCAGGTGGTAGACGACGTCGAACGGCCCGAGCTCGGCCCAGGCGCCTTCCAACTGGCGCATGCTGCGCACGTCGGCGCGCCGGTGCCGCTCGTCCGCGCCGTGGGCGATGTCGACCGTGAACACCTCGTGGCCGCGCGCGCGCAGCGCGCGCGCGAGTGGCCGGCCGATAGACCCCCGTCCGCCGGTGATCAGAATGCGGCTCATCGCTGCCCAGTCCCCCTCGTCAACGTGATTGGTCGCCAGCGGCGGCGGAAAGGAGCCGGCGCAGGGCGGGCACGCGGCGGCAGTCTCGGCGTGCGGCGCGGAAGGCCGCCGGCGTGCCGACGTCGCGCCAGTAGGCGTCGGTCACGTAGCAGGCAACGTGGCGGCCGCCGGCCGCGAAGCCTGTGATGACGGCCGGGGCATCGACCGGCTCGCCTCGCGGCCAGCCCGCCAGCACGCCGGGGTCGAGTGCGTAGATGCCGGCACTCATCAGCCCCGCGCGGGCGGGCTTCTCGACGATCGATCGCACGCGCCCGTCCCGTGCCTCGACGACGCCCCAGGGTGCGGGATCGCGCTCGGCGCGCGCGACGACCGTCAGGTCGGCGCCCGCCCGGACGTGGAAGGCGAGGACGTCGGCGAAGGGCACCAGCGTGAGGAGGTCGCCGTTCAGCACCAGGATGGGCTTTCCGCCGTCGAGGAGGCGCACCGGCCCGAAGGTGCCGAGCGGCCGCGGCTCGGGCAGGTAGAGGAGCTCGACACCGTAGCGCCCCCCGTCTCCGAGGCAGGCGCGCATGAGCGCCTCCAGGCGACCGGCGGCGAGGACGACGCGGTCGAACCCTTCGGCCTTGAGGCGCCGCAGGCTGAGGGCCAGGAGCGGCTCGCCCTCGAGCGGCAGGAGCGGCTTGGGCAGCACCAGGGTGTATGGCTGCAGGCGGCGGCCGAGGCCGCCCGCGAGGACCAGAGCCGTCACGGCGCCTCGCCCCCTCGACGCTCGGGAGGGTGGTGCGCGAGCCATTCGGCGGTCCGGCGCAGGCCCTCGCGCAGCGGTACGGTGGCCCGCCAGCCCAGGATCGCCCGCGCCCGCGACGCGTCCGCCTTGAGCTGCATGACCTCGCTCGCGGGCGGGCGCTCCCGCTCTGCCTCGTGCTCGATCGCGACCGGCCGGCCGAGCACCTCGCCCACCAGGTCGACCAGCTCGCCGATCGAGATGTCCTGCCCGCTCCCCAGGTTGAACACGCTGCCGACGGCAGCGTCCGCCTCCGCCGCGGCCACAAGGCCGGCGGCGGTGTCGGTGACGTACGTGAAGTCGCGTCGCGGGCTGAGGCTGCCGAGGCGCACGGGCCGTCCTGCGATGGCCTGGGCGAGGACGACGGGTATGACCGCGCGCGTGGTCTGGCGCGGTCCGTACGCGTTGAAGGGGCGCGCGACCACCGCCGCCACGCCGAAGGCCCGGTGAAAGCTCTCCGCCAGCTTCTCTGCGGCGATCTTGCTCGCGGCGTAGGGCGACTGACCGACCAGGGGATGGCCCTCGTCGATCGGCACGTACTGGGCCGTGCCGTACACCTCGCTGCTCGAGACGACGACCACCCGTCCTGGCCGGCAGCGCCTGGCGGCGGCCAGGACGTTGTAGGTCCCCACGGTGTTCGTGTCGAGGACGTCGCGTGGCCGCACGAACGAATACGGCACGCTGATCGAGGCCGCGAGGTGCAGGACCGCGTCCTGGCCGGCGACGGCCTCGTCGACCGCCTCGGCGTCGCGGATGTCGCCCTGGACGAGGCGGACGGCGGCGAGGACGGACGGCTCCAGGTACGCCATGGCACCGGTCGTGGGCGTCCCGCGGTAGTGCATGAAGGCGGTCACCGCAGCGCCGCGGCGGACGAGCAGCTCCACCACGTGGCTGCCGATGAATCCGCCGGCGCCGGTGACGAGAGCGCGCGCGCCGGTAAGGTTCACTTGTATGCCTCCCCGTGCGGCTCGCTGCGCGGTCGGTGAAGACCGCGTGGCCGGTGCAATGTACGGCGGGCATGTACGTAGTGTGCAAGCCCCACGACCGGGACACGTCGCCCCGAGCGCCATACGCTGGCGCTCGGGGGGGTCGATGACGGTGCTCGTGGCAGGCGCGGGGGGCTACCTCGGCAGCCGCCTTTGTCCGGCGACAGCTCGCGCCGGCCACCGCGTGGTGGCCGTCAGCCGGCGCAGGCCGACTCTAGGTGTGCCAAAGGGCGTCGCCGAGTGGCTTGAGGCGGACCTCGGCGCGCCCTGCCCCGCCGTCCACCGCGCGGTCGGCGCGAGCGCCGCCGTGGTGGACCTGGTCGGGCTCGCCTCGGCCGCGGCCTGCGCCCGGCGACCGGAGGACGCGGTGAGGGCGAACGCGATGGCGCGCGTCCACCTCCTTGACGCGATGGCCGCCGCCCGCCCCCGCGCGACGCGGCTCTACCTGTACACCTCGAGCCTGGGCGCGGCGCGGTCCTTCGGCCGGACCGGCGCGGTCCCGTCCGGCCGGCGGACGGTGTACGACGCCACGAAGGTGCTGGGCGAGCTCCTGGTCGAGCGCGCCACCCGGGACGGCGACGCAACCCCCTCCGCGAAGCCGGTGATCCTCCGCCTCGGCCACGTGTTCGGGCCTTCGCCGGCGCTCGGACCCACGTCCGTCGTCGGCCGCTTCCTGCTCGACGCCCTCACGTCGGGCCGCCTGTCGCTAAACGGATCGGGCGGCGACAGGCGGGCGTTCGTCTACATCGACGACGCCGTGGACGCGATCCTCGACGCCCTCGCGCCGGGCGCCGGCGTGCAGGCCGGTACGTACGACCTGGCTGGTCAGGAGCGCTCGGTGCGCGAGCTGGCGGAGATCGTCGCGGGGGCGGTCACGGCCCGGACCGGCCGGCCCGTGGCGATCGTCCCCCAGGCCGAAGCCCCTCGATCTCTCGCGCCCGCGCCAAGCGAAGGGCGGCGCCGGCCGCCAGCCCCAGGGCGGGCCTTCCCCCGACCGCCGGCCGTGACGCTCGAGGACGGCGTCGAGCGCACCATCGACTGGATCCTGGCCCACGGAATGCTCGACACGGAGGGGGAGCGGCGATGCTTCTCGTGACCGGAGCCGACGGCTACCTCGGCTGGCCCACCGCCCTTGCCCTGGCGCAGGCGGCGATGCCCGAGGAGGTGTGGATGGTGGACCACCACGGCCGACGGGCGTGGGTGGCCGAGGTGGGCGCGGCGTCGCTCGTCCCGATCGCCGACATGGCGGCGCGCCTCAACGCGGCCAGGGAGGTCGGCATCCCGAACCTCCACTTCCAGGCGGCCGACCTGCGACGATACGACCTGTGCGCGGCCCTCGTGCGCGAGATGCGCCCGCGCGCCGTCGTCCACCTCGCCGCCCAGCCGTCCGCGCCGTACTCCCACATCGACGCCGCGCACGCGGCGATGACCCAGGAGAACAACCTGGCCCTGGGCAGAAACCTCCTGTGGGCGCTGCGCGAGGCCGGGCTGGAGCGCAAGGCCGCCTACGTGACGACCACGACCATGGGCATCTACGGCGCCCCGACGCTGCCCGTGCCCGAGGGGGAGATCATGGCCGTCGCGGGCGGGCTGAGCCAGCGCCTGCCGTTCCCGCCGCTCGCCACCTCCTGGTACCACATGAGCAAGGCGATGGACGCCCTGAACCTCCAGTTGGCCGCAACGCTCTGGCGCCAGCGGGCCATCGAGCTGCGCACGGCGATCGTCGTCGGCGCGTCGACGCCACTCACCCGCCTGCACCCCGAGCTCGCCACGCGCCTCGACGCGGACTTCTGCTTCGGGGTGGTGGCGCACCGCTTCGCCGCCCAGGCGCTCGCGGGGCGGCCGCTCACCATCTACGGCAAGGGCGCGCAGCGAAAGCCGTTCATCGCCCTGCCCGACGCGGTCTCCTCCATCGTCGCGGCGGTCGCGCGACCCCTGTCCGACGACCGCGACCTCATAATTTACAACCAGGCCACGAGCGTCGCGAGCGTCGCGGACGTGGCCCGGGCGGTGGCCGCCGCAGCCGCCCGCGTCGGCGTCGCCTGCCGCGTCGAGCACCGGCCCAACCCCCGGCGCGAGAACGAGGAGAACGCCCTGGAGGTGGAGCGCGACCGCTTCCTGGCGGACCTCATGCCCGCCGGGGGGATCGGCGTCGAGGCTGCCCTGGACGCCGTGGTCGCGGACCTCACGCCGCACGCCGAGCGGCTGCGTGCGGCCCGGGCCAGCCTGGGCATGGCGCCCGGCGCCGGCGCAACTCCTGCAGGCGACACGCCCGGGGAGGCCGGGCGGTGATGCCTGGGGCCGGCGGCCTATGGCGGCGTCTTCCGGGCGGGCGGCCGGTGCGGGTCGCGTTGGTGGTCGGCAGCCTCCATCGCGGCGGCGGCTGCCGCCTGCTCGC
>JAKASY010000286.1 GCA_021817625.1 Bacillota bacterium
GGGCGGAACGCTAGCGCCGGAGGGGATTTGGTGTTCTGGACCGCCCTCGCCGGCGCTCTTGCCGCCCTGGCCCTGGCAGCCGCGATTCTTGCCGTTCTCGCGCCCTGGCTCACGCGCCACCTCGTGCGGGCTGTGCTCTCCCGCCCGATGAGCGACACCCTGGCGGAGCTCTACGTCTCGACGCGCTCCACGCCGCCGCTCGACCTGCTCTACACGAGCCTACGCAGCGCCACCGGTCACCTCGTCATTCGCCCGATGGGCTCCGCGAAGCCGGCGCGCGGCTTCGACGACCTGGCCTTCGTGCCGGCCCAGCTGGCCGCGCGGCCGCGCCTCGAGAGCGAGCCCGTCGACCTCGCGTGCGTGCTCGGCGGCCGTGCGCGGCGCCCGGTCCGCCTCGCGCTTCCCCTCTACCTGAGCGGCATGGCGTACGGCCTCGCCGTCACGCGCGCTGCGCGCCTCGCCCTGGCCCGGGCGAGCGGTGAGGTGGGCATTCCCCTGAACAGCGGCCAGGGCCCGTTCCTGCCCGAGGAGCGCGCCCTGGCCTCGACGTACGTCCTGCAGTTCGGGCGCTGGGCCTGGAATCGGGCGCCGGAGATCCTGCGCCAGGCCGACATGATCGAGGTGCAGGTGGGCCAGGGGGCGATGCCCGGAAACGCCGTCATCGCCTCGCCGACTGAGGTCGGGCCCGAGGTGCGCCGCCTCATGGGCCTCGCCCCGGGCGAGTCGCCGGACATCCACGCCGACCTCTACCTGGAGAGGCCGGATCGGCCGGCCTCTCTGGCGGCCGTCGTGCGCCACCTGCGCGAGGTCACCGACGGCGTGCCGATCGCGCTCAAGATGGGCGCCGGCGACCGTCTCGAGGAAGACCTGGACGTCGCCCTCGAGGCCGGCGTCGACGTGCTCGTGGTGGACGGCACCGAGGGCGCGACCGGCAACGCCCCGATCACCTTGAGCGACCACTTCGGCATCCCCAGCCTGACCGCGCTCGTGCGCGCCGTCCGCCACCTGGAGCGGCGCGGCGCGCGCGGCGAGGTAGAGCTTTGCGTCTCGGGCGGCTTTCGCGAGCCGGGCGACTTCCTCAAGGCGTACGCGCTGGGCGCAGACGCGGTCGGCCTCGCCACCGTCGCGATGTTCGCCCTCGCCCATCCCCAGATCGCGCGCACGGTGCCGTTTCTGCCGCCGACGGACCTGGTCTTCTACCGCTCGCGCCCCCAGATCCCGCTCGACGTGGAGCGCGCGGCGGGGGCGCTCGTGAACTTCCTGCGCTCGTGCGAGGAGGAGATGGCGGTGGCGCTGCGGGCGATGGGGCACCGCAGCGTGCGCGAGCTGGGGCCGGACGACCTGTGCTCGCTCGACCTCCAGACGGCGCGCCTGAGCGGCGTGCGCTATGCGGGCGAGGGCCGTTCGCCCCACAGTGCGCCACCGTCCGGGCCCGAGCCGGCGGCCCTTTCGTCGCGCGACAGCGCGCCCTAGCCGTCTATAATGGGAGCGACGACCAGACGAGCGGGAGGTGGCAGCGATGGACGAGGGCGACGGCCGCCTGCGCACGCTGAGCGACGTCACGCTGGACGGGCGGCGTGTGTTTCTGCGTGCCGACCTGAACGTGCCGATCGGCCCGGACGGCGAGGTGCGCGATAGCGCGCGCATCGACGCCATGCTGCCCACGCTCGGCTGCCTGCTCTCGCGCGGCTGCGCGGTGGTCGTGGCCTCGCACCTGGGGCGGCCCAAGGGGCGGCCCGCGCCGGAGTTCTCGCTCGCGCCCGTGGCGCGCGTGCTGGCCGAGCGCCTGGGGCGGCCGGTGCCGCTCCTGCCGGCCGTGACGGGCCCCGTGGTGCGCGAGGCGGTGGGCGCCCTGGGGCCCGGCGAGCTTGTGCTCCTCGAGAACCTGCGCTTCGACGCGCGGGAGGAGAAGGACGACCCCGCCTTCGCCGCGGAGCTCGCCCAAGGCCTCGACCTCCTGGTGGACGACGCGTTCGGCGCCGTCCACCGCGCGCACGCCTCCGTGCACGCCCTGGCGGCAGTCCTGCCCTCGGTCGCCGGCCTGCTCGTGGAGCGCGAGGTGGCGGCGCTCGGGCGCCTGCTCACGGCCAAGCGGCCGTTCGTCGTCGTGCTCGGCGGCGCCAAGGTGGCGGACAAGCTGGCGATGCTCGACGCGCTGGCGCGGCGGGCCGACCGCCTGATCGTCGGCGGCGGCATGGCCAACACCTTCCTCCTCGCGGGCGGCGCGCGCCTGGGCCGCTCGCTCGTCGAGCCCGAGCGCCTGGACGACGCGCGCCGCCTCATGGAGCGTCTCGGCGACCGCCTCGTCCTGCCGACCGATCTCCTGGTGGGGCAAGGGCCGGACGACGCGGCGCCGCGCGTGGTGGCGGCCGACGCGGTGGGCGAGGGCGACATGGCGCTCGACATCGGGCCCGAGAGCCGCCGGCGCTTCGTCCAGACCCTCCAGGGCGCGCATACGGTGTTCTGGAACGGGCCCATGGGGATGTTCGAGCGCGCCGCCTACCGGGCCGGCACCGACGCGGTGGCCCAGGCCGTGGCGTCCCTTGAGGGGGCCTTCACCGTGGTCGGCGGCGGCGACAGCGTCGCCGCCCTGAACCAGGCGGGCCTGGCCGACCGCGTGGGCCATGTGTCGACCGGCGGCGGCGCATCGCTCGAGTTCGTCGAGGGGCGCGAGCTGCCCGGCCTGAGCGCGCTCGGCTACCGCGCGCCGGTGGCGGCGTGAGCGCGGGCGTGCGCTACGTCCTCGCCAACTGGAAGATGCACAAGGGCCAGGCGGAGGCCGCGGCCTGGGCGCGCCAGGTGGCCGGCGCCGTCGCGCCCTCGCCGCATCGCGCCGCAGTGGTCTTCCCGCCGTTCACGGCGCTCGCGGCGGTCGCTCCCCTCTGCGGTGACGCGCTCTCCCTCGGCGCCCAGGACGTCTATCCGCAGCCCGCGGGGGCGGTCACCGGCGCGGTGGGCACCGACCAGCTGCGCGACCTCGGCGTCGCCTACGTGCTGTGCGGCCACAGCGAGCGCCGCCTGCTCCTGGGCGAGGACGACGCCGCGGTGGCGCGCAAGGTGCAGGCCGTCCTCGACGCGGGCATGACGCCGGTGGTGTGCGTGGGCGAGAACGCCGAGGAGCGGGAGCACGGCCGCGCCGACGCGGTGGTCCGGCGCCAGGTGGCGGGCGCCATCGAGGGCGTGGGGGCGGACCGCCTGAGCCGGATCATCTGGGCCTACGAGCCGGTGTGGGCGATCGGCAGCGGCCACCCCGCGACGCCGGCCCAGGCGTCGGAGGCAGCGGACATCCTGCGCCACGCCCTGCGCTCGCGCCTCGGCGCCGGCCTCGATCCCGCGGCCGTGAGCGTCCTGTACGGAGGCAGCGTCGCGGCCGAGAGCGTCGCCGAGTTCGCCCGCGCGCCCGGCGTCGACGGCGCGCTCGTCGGCGGCGCCAGCCTGGACGCCCAGACCTTCCTCGCGCTGGTCGCGGCGGTGGACGGATGAGCACCGGCGCGGCGCGGCCGCGCCCCCTCGGGCTGGTCGTCCTGGACGGCTTCGGCCACGCGCCAGACGGGCCCGGAAACGCCGTCACCGCGGCGCGCATGCCGCATTACCGGGCCATGCTGTCGCGCTTCCCGCACACGCTTCTCGCCGCCTCCGGCGACGCGGTGGGCCTCATGCCCGGCGACATGGGCAACTCCAACGTCGGCCACCTGACGATGGGCGCCGGCCGCATCCTCCGCCAGGGTCGCGCTCGCGTCGCGCGGACCGTGGCGGACAAGAGCCTGTGGCGGTCCGAGGTCCTGCGCGCGCTCGTAGGGGCCGTGCGGGCCGGACGGCGCGTCCAGCTCCTGGGCCTGCTCTCGCCGGGCGGCGTGCACAGCGACCAGGACCAGGTGTTCGCCCTCATCGACCATCTCCGGCAGGAGGCGGGCGCGGGCGCCGATCGCGCCGTGTTCGTCCACGCCTTCCTCGACGGCCGCGACGTGCCACCGAAGAGCGCCCGCCCCGACCTCGAGGCCCTGGAGGAGCACCTCCGGGGCTTCGGCCGCGTGGCGACGGTGGGCGGCCGCTACTACGGCATGGACCGCGACCGCCGCTGGGAGCGGGTCGAGGCCGCCTACCGGGCGATGGCCGGCCAGGCCGGAGAGCGGGCACGGAGCGCGCTCGACGCCCTTGCGGCGGCCTACGACCGCGACGAGGGCGACGAATTCGTGCGCCCGACCCGCATCGTCGGCGAGGACGGCGAGGACGTCGGGCCGATCCGCTCGGGCGACCTCGCCTTCTTCTGGAACTTTCGCGCCGACCGCGCGCGCGAGCTCAGCCGGGCCCTCGCCTCCGAGCGCTTCGAGCCGTTCGACCGCGGGCAGGGCCCGCTCGAGCTCATGACCATGGTCGAGTACGACGCCGCCTTCCCTCTGCCCGTCGC
>JAKASY010000287.1 GCA_021817625.1 Bacillota bacterium
ATCTGGTGGTCGCCGTGCCGACGGCCGTGCGCGCGAGCGACAGGACGACGACGATGCGCGTGAAGGATGTCATGAGGAGAAGAACGCCTGGAAGGACCACGAGCCCGGCGACGATCGCCATGAGGCCGAACTCGGGGCTCGACAGGAGGGCCTGAAGGGCGGCCGGGGTGAGGGCGGAGCTGACCGCGCTGGACAGGGGGGAGAGGCCCCCACCGCCAGTCGGCGGCACGGCGGCGAGCGCGGTCGCGCTGAGGGCGAGCCCTCCGAGCACGGCCACGCCGGCGGAGATGCCCGCGAGGCACGCCCGCCGCCACGCGCTCACAGGCCGGCGTCCTCCGTCGGCCAGAGGTCGTCGGGGCCGGCATCCGGCGAAGGCCGGCGCCTCGCGCCCGCCCGCCCGGCATGGCGCAAGAGGCGGCGCTCCGCCGCCTCCATGCGCGCCAGGGACGCCTCCAGCAGGTCGGAGAAGTAGGCCGCGGTCTCGTCGTCTACGCCCTCAGGCCCTGCGGGCGCCGCGGCGGGGGCGTCCGCGGCTGCGAGGTAGCGCTCCAGCAGGGCTGCCGTGCGTGCCGTGGGCGGCTCCTCACGCGCGGTAGGGCCGTCCTCCCCGGGGGTGGATGCCTCCTCCGCGACAATGCCTGGCACGGTAGCAGAGTCCTCGCTCGCGGCCGCCGCGCGCGCCGACAGGTCCACCACGGCGGCCGGCGCGACGGCGGCGCGGCTCTCGTCGAGTGAGACCACCCGCTCCGTCAGGAGCTGGCGCGCCATCGCCTCCCGCCTGCGCCGGCTTCGCGGCAGGCTGGCCGCCACCTCGCCGAGCATCCGCACCTCGCCGCCGACGGCCACCAGGATGACGCGGTCACCGGCCTCCACCGTGCACAGGTAGCGCCCCGGCCCGAGGGCCAGGCGGGAGAGCACGCGCAGGCTCGGGCCGCCCGCGGTGGCGCGCCCGCCGAGCGCGGTCAGGGCGCCCCGCCAGCCGGCATTGGCCCCCCCTCCCCCCTCCTCCCCGCCGCCGCGGCGCCGGCGCAAGACCAGCACCACGAGCGCCGCCGCGGCGAGGAGCGCCAGCGCGAGGAGCGGGGTGCCGCCCGGTAGCCCCGGTGACAGGGTATGGGCGGGGCCGTGGCCGAACATGGAGCTTACCGTTGTGCCCATCCGCCGCCCCCCTCATCGTTCTGGCCGAGCGGGTTCTGGGCGCCCACCTGGGTGACGCGGATGGCAAAGGTGTCGTCCACCACGACCACCTCTCCCCGGGCCACCCACTCCTGGTTGGCGTAGATGTCGAGAGGCTCGCCCGCCAGGCGGTCGAGCTCCAGCACGCTGCCCGGGACGATCTGCAGGAGGTCCTTGACCCGCCGGGTCGTGCGGCCGAGCTCCACCGTGAGGGTGAGGGGCACGTCGAGAACGCGCTCCATGGTCGCGCTCTCGGGCGACGGCTGGTCGGGCCCGAAGGCCGGGAAGCGCGCCGGCCGCACGGCCACCGTGCCACTAGTGACGTCGGCCATGAGCGCCTCCGCCAGCGCCTCCGGCACTGTCACACGCACGGCCGCCTCGAACACGTCGCGCACCCGGGCGCTGAGGAGGAGGCCCACCCGGCCCTCGCCGCCGTCCCCACCCGGCACCGCGGCGGCCGTGGGCTCGGCCGCCACGGTATCGCCCACGAGGCTGGTGGCCGCCTCGGCGAGCCCGGCGGCCACCGCCTGGGCGAGACGGCGCACAAAGGCCTCGACGTCAGCCTTGTCGGCGCTGTCGACCGCCTCGCGCAGGCCGGCGAGAATGCGCGCATCCTCGTCGGCGATGCTCACGGCGCCCAGGCTCGTCTCGGTGCCTCCCAGGGTCCAGGTCACGCCGACAGCCAGGTCGCCCGGCCCGGCAGGCAGGGGCAGGCCGGCGTCGGCCACCTGCACCTCCATCGGCCGCCCCACCACGTTGGCAAGGCGCACCGCCACGGCGGCCCCCAGCACGGGGCTCAGCGCGGTCAGGCGCTCGGTACCTGCCATCATGCTCACGCGCTAGCCTCCCCGCGTCGGAGCCGCAGCCAGGTCGACATCGGTGGGCAGAATCTCCGCTACCTGCACGGCCACGCGACGGTTGCGCACCCCGGGTCGGCCCAGGAACTTGGGCACGCCGGCCACGCGCACCGTGACCATGTCGCTCAGGCTCTGATCGAGGGCGATGCAGTCGCCGACCTCGAGGTCGCGCAGGGCCCGCATCGTCAGGTTGATCTGGCCGAACTCGGCCACCACCGGCACGCGAGCCTCGCCCACGTGCTTGGCAAGGAAGCGCTCGGCCTCCTCGTCGGGCCGGAGGTCGCCGCTGCCGCCGGCCAGGCTCTTCACCGACAGGCGCGGCAGGACGGGCTCCAGGAGCGGGTACGGGAGGCAGTAGCCGACGCGTCCCTGGAGCGGTCCCACGCCGAGCGTGACCTGGGCGGAGACCACCGCCTCGCTCGGCGACACGAGGCGGAGGAACTGGGAGTTCGTCTCGATGGAGTCGAGCGCCGGCCGGATCGGTGCGAGTTGGTTGTAGGCCTGCTGGAAGGCTTCGAGGAAGATCGGGTAGGCGCGGCGCAGGACGCGCACCTCGATCTCCGTCGGCACGCGCGGCGCGCTCTCCTTGAGGCCGGGCCCGCCCAGGAGGCGGTCGATGATCGCCATGAACAGGCCGTGCTCCATGGTGAGCATGGCCCGGCCGCGCAGGGGCGGTAGGTCGATGACCGCCACGAGCGTGGCAGGGCTGATGCTCTCCATGTACTCCTCGTAGGTCACCGCCTCGACCTCGGCCGGGGACACCGACACCGTGACCCGCAGGTAGGCCGCAAGGTAGGTGCGCAGGAGGGTCGCCATGTGGTCGTGCATGTGGAGGATGCCGCGCAGCTGCTCGCTCGAGAAGCGTGTGCTCTTGCGGAAGTCGTAGGTCTCCGGCCCGGGCTCGGACCCCGGCGCCACGGCCACCGGCGCCCTCACCCGCGCGCGGCCGCCCTCACCGCGCGGCGTGCGCCTGCCGCCCGGCGTTGCGCCCGCCGCCGCGAGCGCCGCCATGAGGGCTTCGCGCTCGCTGTCCTCCAGGCTAGCCATCGCTCTCCCCCTTCGCCGCTGTCAGGTGGGAGAGCGCCGCCATGCCCGGATGGACGCCGCCCATGGCCGCCTCCCACGTGCGCAGGACGTTCTCGAGCGGGTCGCGCACGACGTACCGGTGGCCGCTCGTGAGGAGGATCACCGTGTCGGGTGTGGCCTCGACCGTCTCGACCAGGATGGGGTTCAGGTAGAAGGTCTGGCCGTCGAGCCGGCTGAGTGCCATCATGGCGCGGTCCCCCCGGCCGAGCCGGACGTGGTGGCGGCCGCCTGCGTGCCCACGGCCGCGACGGCCGAGAGCGGGTAGAGCGTGCCGCCGACCAGGAGCTGCGGGCCGGATGGCCCGGCCTCGACGCCGCTCACCTGGCCCGAGACGGTGCCCGTGCCGGTCGTTAGGGTCACCGTCTGGCCGATGAGCGCGACCGCGCTCTGCGACGCGGTGAGGGCGGCCAGGTTGGCCACGCTCTGGGTCATCTGGCCGATGGCCGAGACGTCGGTGAGCGTCGACATCTGCTGCAGGAAGGTGCCGGAGTTCACGGGATTGAGCGGGTCCTGGTTCTGCAGCTCCGTCACCAGGAGGTTGAGGAAGTCCTGGGTGGTCAGGCTGCCTTGGCCGCTCGTCCCGGACGTGCCGCTCGTCGGGCTGTTCGCCTGCGTGGTGAACAGGCCGAGCGAGGTCTGTGGAACGCTCATCGCACGATCACCTCCTAGTTCGTCACGCCTTCATGTCCAGGCTGAACGCGGCCCCGCCGTCGGGATCGCCCCTCGGCCCGCCGCGCCCGGGCCAGCCCTCTCCGCGCCCGCCCTGCGGCTGTGAGCCCTGGCCGCCGCCATCGGCGCTCACGGCCGGGGCATCGCTCCGAGCCACGCTCGCCTGAGGCTCGAGGCCGTGACGCGCGAGCGCGCCGACGAGCTCGTGCAGCGACCCGGCCAGGCGCTGGGCGACGACGCCCGGCGCCTCCAGACGGGCCGTGACCTCGCGGCCGCGCGCCGTCAGGGTGGCCCGCACCTCGCCGTCCCGGCCGCCGCCGAGCGCCAGCGTCAGGCGGCTGGGCGACTCGGGCACCGTCGCCGTGGGGGGCGTGGGCGGTAGCGCGGGCGCGCCGGCCGCTGCCTCTGCCGGGGCGGGACGTGGTAGCCCGCCCTCGGCGCTGGCGGGGGAGCCGGCCGCGGCATGGCTTGCGGCATCTTGGCGCCGTACCTCGGCAGGTGCCGGCCGCCGGCTCGCCGCCGGGGTCGGCCGTTGGCGGGGCGAGACAGCGGCCTCCGGCCGAGCGGCGCGCGTGGCCGGCGCCCGCGGGGGCAGCGCCGGCGCAGCC
>JAKASY010000288.1 GCA_021817625.1 Bacillota bacterium
TGGGACTGATCGGCCCAACCTGATCGTGGACGTCTCGGAGACATGGGACCTGAAGTGGAAGGCACTAGCGGCGCACGCGTCGCAGTTCCCACCAGAAGAGCAGCGGCGGGACCGCGTGTCTCACATCACAGCCGTTGCGCGGGAGCTGGCGTCCCAGGGCGCAGGCGGCTTGGCTGAGCCCCTACGACACGTCCACCCGCGCGAGATTCACATGGACATCTTCCGTCCCCTCGCCATGTCCGGGGAGTGGACGGTGGAGTCGCTGTGACCGCCGCGGAAGATCGCGATCAGTGCTTGGCAGGGCGGCGTGCGCTCCGAGACGGCACGGTCGCCGAGCAGAAGGTGTCGGCGGTGCCTTCGCGGGACTGTCCACGGAACCAAGCCTCGTCCCGCAGGAACTGAGCGCTGATGCCCCTCGGCTGGCGGGCGGGCCAAAGCCACCCCTCGTCCGACGTCGCTGAGTCTCGAGCCCGCGACGCCGGGCTCGGTATCCGCGGCGCGCCCCCCATGCGTACGCGCACTGCGGCGCCTGAAACACGCCCGGGCGCAGGACGTCCAGGACGCGGGCGCCGTCCGCGCGACGCTGTTGCCCTACGACAGGGTTACACTGGCGCGGAAACGCTCAGGTCGGTCCCCTACACGCAGCCTCTCTTGCGCGTTTTGGCGGTAAACCGTATCACGCCACACGCTGGTCTACGGGTCCGCGGCAGGGTCGGTCGCAACCCCGGCCGGCACACCGGCCGGTGCTGCCGCCACCGGCTGGCGCGACTTGCCCGGAAGGTCGAACTCGCTCTCGATGTAGCGCCCGCCGCGCAAGAGCGAGGCAACGGCGGCCACGACCGACATCGCCATCGAGAAGAAGAACACGGTGCTCAAGGCGGTCATGAAGGGCGAGCTGATCAGGTGGGGGAAGAAAGCCTCGCCCACCAGGCTTGCGGCTTTGGCCGCGGGTAGCGCGCGTAGGGCGGTGGCCGGGATGAGGTGGGCCATGGGGTTGTAGCCCAGGAGCGCGGCGAACAGCGTCGCCGTCGGCGGCAGGCTCGCGATGGCGTGTGCGAACGTCTGCGGCAGACCGAATCCGGTCAGACCACCGTACAGGGCGCCGGGCAGGTGGCTGTTCATGCCCGTGATCACGATGGTGAAGAAGATCCCCATGCTCATCATCATGCCGGCGTTCTGGAAGGTGGCGCGCATGCCGGAGGCGGCGCCGCGGTACAGCGCCGGCACCGAACTCATGATGGCCGCGGTGTTGGGCGAGGCGAACATGCCCATGCCGATACCGACCATGAAGATGTAGAGCGCGAACTGCCAGTACACGAAGTTCGCTGGCAGCAGGGCAAGGAGGACGAAGCCGAGGGCGGTGACCATCATGCCCGCGAATCCAAACCAACGCGCGCCGAAGCGGTCGGAAAGGCGGCCGCTGATCGGTCCCGCGATCAAGAAGCCGGCCATCTGGGGAGTCGTGTCGATCCCGGCCTGTAGCGGCGTGTTCACGTACGCGACGCCGTGAAGGGGCAGCCAGATCCCTTGCAGCCAGATGATCATCATGAACTGCAAGCCGCCCCGTCCCACGGACGCGAGAAAGCCACTGAGGTTGCCAGCGGTGAAGGCGCGGATGCGGAACAGGCGGAGGTTGAACAGCGGCCGGTCGACGCGGCCCTCGACCCAGACAAAGAGCGCGAGCAGGACCAGGCCGCCGACCATCGCCGTGCGCACGAGGGGACTGGACCAGCCCATGGCATGGCTGCCATAGGGGATGATGCCGTACGTGAGCGCCACCAAGACGCCCAGGACGCCAAGCCCGAAGGTGAGGTTGCCCAGGAGGTCCAGACGCGCCGGCTCGCGGTCCGAAACCTGCTCGCGCAAGGCGACGTAGGCCCAGATCGTGCCGATGAGGCCGATCGGCACGTTGACCAGGAACACCAGCCGCCAATCGACGGCCGACAGCAGGCCGCCCAGAATGAGACCCAGCACGCCGCCGGCGATGGCGGCCACCTGGTTGAGGCCAAGGGCGAGGCCGCGCTCGTCCGCAGGGAAGGCGTCGGTGAGGATCGCCGCGCTGTTGGCGAACAGGAAGGCGCCGCCGATGCCCTGCACGAAGCGGAAGGCAATCAGCTCGCCTTCGCCGGCGACGCCGAGACCCGGCGTGAGGAAGCAGAGGATCGACCCCAGCGTAAACACGGCGAAGCCGGCGTTGTACAGCCGGACGCGGCCGAACGAGTCCGAAATGCGTCCGAAGGTGACCAGCAGGATGGTCGTCGCCACGTTGAAGCTCAGCATGACCCATAGAAGGAGGCCCGTCTGGCTCGGCATGAGGGGATTGACCTGGATCCCCCGGAAGATCGCCGGCAGCGAGATGATCAGGATCGTGCCGTTGATCGACGCCATGAGCACGCCGAGCGTCGTGTTCGAGAGCGCGATCCACTTGTAGGCGAGGCCCTGGTGGTGCTCGCTAGATGCCATAGCCGCCATCCATCTCCTCCCTAACGTCGGCCCTGGCGGGACGGCTGGGCAGTCGAGGGCCGTGCGCTCCCACGCCCTTGGCCAGGTGCGGCTCGCCCGCTCTCGCCGACACCCTTCGGCTCGCCCTCATGGGCACGACGACGCCACACGCGAGAGCCTCGCGCTCCTCCCCGCCCAGGTCGTGGGCGGCCTGGTCGATCCGGCTCTGGGCCAGGCCCGGCAGGCCGGCGACGAACGCTGCGCCAGACGGCGTGAGGGCGGCAAGGATCCGCCGCCGGTCGACCGAATCCACGGCGCGTCGCACCAGGCGCCGCTGTTCCAGGCGGTCCAAGATGCGCGACAACGACGACGCCGACACGCCCAGGGCCTGCGCCGGCGATCCCGCGCATCCGTGTTCGCGCCGGACGGGGTGAACCGTCCGGATCTCGGTCAGCGTAAGACCGGACGCCGACGACGGAGACAGCGCGAACGCCTCGCCCAAGACGAGCACATCCACCACGGCCTGGAGGGCGGCGCGCTCGCTCTCCGGCAGCGCGCCCGGCCCGGTCTGTTCCATGCAGGCAATAATAGAGCCAAGGCTAACGATTGTCATCACGTCTAGCGTCAAGCCTGCGGACGACGCACGAACGGCCGCGCGCCCACGGGCGGGTGGGACAGCGCCAGTGTGTGGGCAAGGCGGGGCCGGGAGCCCATGGCTCGTGGCGGGTCATCCTGCGGTCTTTCTGCCCCCCCCGTCCGGGCCCTGGGGCCGGCCCACCCTGAGCGCGGACGCTCGGCGCTGCGGCTCGGTCGACCTTACGGTGCTATTGCGTTGTCGGCGGGGGAAGAAGCGCGACGGTGCATGGGCGCCGGCTCATGGCGGCGGTAGGCAGCCGGCCGGGCCGCTGCCCATGTCAGGCTTTGGCGTTTCCCGATCGGAGAACCGGGCGTCACGCTCCCGGGCCCCATCGCGACCGCCCGGCCGGGGCAGGTGAGGGCTTGCAGGCGTCCGCCGTTCTGCCACCGCGGAAGGCGCAGCCTTGGATCGTCGGCGGTCTGGCCGTGGCGGGCATGCTGCCGATGCGTGCCGTGTACCTGGCGATGCTGGCCACCAGCGGTATGGGTGCGGCGGTCACCGCCGTCGGCGGGGTGCACGAGCCGCGCCGGCCGCCGCCAGACCGGCGTCCCGAGGCCCACGTGGCCAGCTGGCGGCGCTTCCGGTTTGTCTTTGCCGCCCGCTTCTTCGTGCTGTTCGCGCAGACGCTGCTCATGACGTACGTTCTGTACTTCTTTCAGGACGTCATGCACGTCAGCGCTGCGCCCAAGGCCACCGCCGGGGTTGCCACGCTCGCGCTCGCGGGCGCCGCGCTCAGCGCGTTCTATCTTGGGCGCCATGTCGGACAGAATCGAGCGCCCCCTCCTGGTCGCCTTGGCAGGCGTGCCTATGGCGACGGCCGTGGCCGCCTTCGGTTTGTTCCCCGTGGCTGCCCTCGTCTTTGCGTTCGCCCTAGTGTGGGGTCTCGGCTACGGCGCGTTCACGTCGGTCGACTGGGCGCTGGCCCTGGACAGCATCCCGGACGTCGCGAACGTCGCGCGCGACCTCGGCGTCTGGAGCACCGCGAGCAATCTTCCGGCCGTGTCGGCACCCATCGCCGGTGGCACCATCCTCTCCAGGGTGCTGCCCGCTTCAGCGGGCTACCGGCTGATGTTCCTGGTGGCGGCAGCGAGCTTTGCCTTGGGTGCCGTTCTGGTGCTGTTGGGACGGGATGCCCGGTCCGCACGGATTCGACGGTCAGAGACCCAGGTCAGGGCGTTGGACACACGGGGCGTGCTGTAGAGCCCCCGATAGCGGACTCGGCGGGAGACCGGTTGGGCAGCCACCCGCGTGGCAAGGAGGAGGTTCTCCCGCGCCACGTCCGCCGCCCGTGGCGCGCCGGTAACGTCGCGCCA
>JAKASY010000289.1 GCA_021817625.1 Bacillota bacterium
TCTCCGGCGCGGTCGAGACATGGTTCGACCTCGTGGCGGTGCGCCTGCCCCTCGTGTCCTTCCGCCACACGTTCGTGTTTCGCGCGGACGGCGCCGTCCTGACGTCCGACTCCACCCTGCGCTTTCGCAGCCGCGACGAGGTGGCCGACTCGCTCGCGGCCGCCGGCTTCACCGTCGAGCCCGTGCGCGACGCGCCGGACCGGCCGGGGCTCGAGCTCGTGTTCGTCGCGCGCCGCTGACGGCTCTCGCCCGCGGCCGCCCGTCGGCGACCTGGCCCTCTCCGGCGGCGACAGGGGAGATCGTCCCGAACGCGGGCCCCGCCCGCAGTCGGTCGGCATGCCGTCGCTACGGCCCCGGGCCGCTCCGAAGGCTGTCGAGGACGTGCTCGGGCCGCACGGGGACTGCGTCGGGTGCGTGACGCGCCCATGGCCGCACGGCGTCCGCGACGGCCGCGAGAATGGCTCCGGGCGCGGCGATCGCGCCGCTCTCGCCGATGCCCTTGGCGCCAAGCGGATTGAGCGGCGAGGGCGTGACCAGGTGGTCGGTGCGGATATCGGGCATCTCCGCCGCGCCGGGGAGCAGGTAGTCCATGAACGTCGCCGTGAGCGGCTGGCCCGCCTCGTCGTACACCATCTCCTCGAAGAGGGCCGTGCCGATGCCGGCGACCACGCCGCCCACGACCTGCCCCCGGACGACGACCGGGTCGAGAACCGTGCCGCAGTCGTGCACGGCCGCGTAGTCGACAAGCCGCACGTCGCCGGTCTCCCGGTCCACCTCGACGACGGCGCACTGGCCGCTCGCCGTGTAGGCCGCGCCGCGAGGGGTGAAGAACGCGCTGGCCATGAGCCCGGGCTCTCCCGGCAGGGTGAACGTGCTCCCCGGGCGCGGCCCGGAGGCCTCCCGCGCGAGGTCGCCGAGGCTCACGGACCTGGCCGGCACGCCCCGCACCTGGACCCGCCCGTCCGCCACCTCCAGGTCCTGCGGCGCGGCCTCGAGCAGGTGCGCGGCCACCCCGAGCGCCTTCTCCCGCACCTTCGCCGCCGCCGCGTGGATGGCGCTGCCCGCGATCATCGCGGTGCGGCTGGCGAAGGTGCCCGTGCCGTAGGGCACGGCGTCGGTGTCGGCCTCGACCAGGCGCACGCACGCCGGGTCCACCCCGAGCGTGTCGGCGCACAGCTTGGCGAGCACCGTCTCGTGCGACTGCCCCTGGGACGCCGCGCCGGTCCGCACCACCACGCTGCCGTCGGTCTCGACCTGGACGACCGCCTGCTCGTGGGGCCCCATGCCGGTGTTCTCGATGCCCAGGGCGATGCCGATGCCGATCGCGCGGCCATCGGCACGCGCCGCCTCCTGGCGCTCGCGCCACTCGCCATAGCGGCCGACGCTGGCGAGGCGCTCGAGCAGGGCCGGATAGTCGCCGCTGTCCAGGACCATCGGCGTGCCCTCGCGCGACGTGAGACCGGTTGGGTAGGGAAAGGCGTCGGGCGGGATGAGGTTTCGCCGCCTAAGCTCGAGCGGGTCCAGGCCCAGCGCCTCCGAGGCGCGGTCGAGAAGGCGGTTCATGACCACCGCCGCCTGGGGCCTGCCCGCGCCACGGTACGGCGCGAGGGGCGTCGTGTTCGTGTAGGCGATCCGCCCGTCGCAGCGGTATGCGGGCACGCGGTAGGGCCCCGGCACGAGCGTCGAGGTGATGATCGGCACGATGATGCCCCACGGCACGTACGCGCCGCTGTCCGCGATGAAGTCGTCCGCGACGGCGAGGATTTGCCCGTCGCTGGTGAGCCCCATCGCCGCCCGGTGCCGCTGCGCCCGCTCGTGCACGGCCGACATCATGTGCTCGATCCGGTCCTCGATCCAGCCGACCGGCCGCCCAAGGCGCATGGCGGCCAGGGCGACCAGGAGGTCCTCGACGTAGACCGGCTCCTTGGCCCCGAACGCGCCTCCCACGTCCGGGGCGCGCACCCGCACCTGGCGCGCCTCGAGGCCGAGCATGTCGACCAGCACCTGTCGGAGCATGTGCAGCGCCTGGTGCGCCGCGTACACGTCGAGCCGACGCCCCCCGCCCGCGGCGTCGGCACGCCAGTCGCAGAGGAGGCCGCGCGTCTCGATCGGCACGCAGCTGACCCGCCCGATCGCCACCTCCGCCCGCACGACGACCGGCGCCTGCGCGATGGCGGCGTCCGCGTCGCCCACGGACTGCCGGATGTGGGCCGCCAGGTTCGTGGCCGAGGCGCTGTGCACGGGTGGCGCGCCTTCGGCCAGCGAGCGGTCCGCGCCGGCCACGGAGGGCAGGGGCTCGTACGCCACCTCCAGGGCGCGGGCGCCGTCCTCGGCGCTGTAGCGGTCGCGCCCCACGACCATCGCCACCGGCTCGCCCGCATGGTGGACCTCGCGCCCCAACGCCACCGGCATCACGGCGCGCAGGCGGGGGTGGGGAAACAGCAGGGGAAGGGGTGGCAGGTCGACGTCGCCCGGGCCGAACACCGCCGCCACGCCCGGCACCCGCAGGGCCCTGGCGCGCTCGACGCCCAGGACGCGCGCGTGGGCGTGCGGGGAGCGGACGAACGCGGCCGTAAGCTGCCCGGGCAGGTGGATGTCCGCGATGTAGCGGCCCCGCCCCGTGAGGAGGCGCGGATCCTCGCGCCGCCCCGGCCAGGCGTCGCTCATCGCCCGCCCGCCCGCTGGCCGCCCGAAGACCCTTCGCTCCCCCGCAGGAGGGAGAGAACCTCCTCCGGCCGGATCGGCAGGGTGGTGAAGGCGTCCGGCGGGGCGTCCAGGGCGTCGGCGAGCGCGTTCGCGAGCGCCGGCGCTGCGCCCACGACGCCGCCCTCTCCCGCGCCCTTGAGGCCCAGCGGGTTGTGGGGGGAGGGCGCCTCCTCCGTGACCGCGACGGTCACGTCGGGCACCTCGCACGCGGTCGGCTGGAGGTACTCCATGAGTGTGCCCGTGAGAAGCTGGCCGCCGTCGTCGTACCGGAGCTCCTCGAGCAGGGCGCCCCCCAGGCCCTGGGCCACGCCGCCCAGGATCTGCGCCTCGACCGCCTTCGGGTGGACCGCCCTGCCCACGTCGTAGGCCACCGCGTACCGCACGATCCGGATCCCCCCTGTCATGGTGTCGATCTCCACCTCGGCGGCGTGCGCGCCGTACGGATACGTCATGTGCGCGGCGTCAAACCGCTCCGTGGCCTCGAGCCCGCCCGCGCCGGCCGCCGCCTGCCCGATCGCCCGCCATGTGAGCGTGCGCCCCGGCACGCCGCGGACGAAGGCCCCGGCCGGGCCGAGCAGCACGTCGCGGGCGTCCGCTTCGAGCAGCCCGGCCGCGAGCCCGAGCGCCTTGCGCGCCAGGGCGCCGGCCGCGAGGTACGCGGCGGTGCCGCCCACGACCGTGCCGCGGCTGGCGAACGAGCCGCCTCCCTCCGGCACGAGGTCCGTGTCGCCGTGGACGACCGTGACCCGGGCCTCCTCCACCCCCAGAGCCGACGCCACGAGCTGGGCGAGGGTCGTGACCGTGCCCTGCCCGAGGGCGGCCAGGCCCGTGTAGCAGATGACGCGGCCGTCGGCGGCCAGGGCGACCCGGGCGCTCTCCGACGGGCCGAGGCCCGACTTCTCCACGAACATGGCGACGCCGAGGCCGACGCGCCGACCGCGCTCCCGCGCCGCGGCCTTGCGCCGTGGGAAGGAGGCGGCGTCCACGAGGCGCTCCGCGGCGGCCAGGGCATGGGCGTACCGCCCGCTGTCGAACACGACCTCCTGCCCCAGCGCCTCGATGCCCTGGCGAAAGGGCAGCGCGTCGGGCGCGATGAGGTTGCGCCGGCGGACCTCGGCCGGAGGGAGCGACAGGAGCCTCGCCACGCCGTCGATGGCGCGCTCGCGCACGAACGTGCCCTCGAATCGGCCCGGACCGCGGTAGGTGCCGGTCGGCGTCTTGTTCGTGAGGGCAACGCACAGTCCCACCCGCACGTGCGGCCAGGCGTACGGACCCGGCAGCATCGCCTGGGTGAGCTCGGGCACCGTGACACCGTGGGTGCGCACGTACGCGCCGGTGTCCACGCGGATGTCGTCCCACAGCACCAGAAGCCGTCCCTCGCCGTCGAAGCCCACGACCAGGTCGTGATGCTGCTCGCGGGAGTGGTTCGCGGCCAGAAGGTGCTCCAGGCGGTCCTCGATCCAGCGCACGGGCGCGTCCACGCGCAGGGCGGCGAAGGGGACCAGGAAGTCCTCGGGGTAGAACTCGCCGCGCACGCCGAAGCCGCCGCCGACGTCAGGCTCGACGAGCCGCACCCGCTCCGGGTCGACCGCCAAGAGGCGCGCCAGGACCTTGCGGTTGAACTGCGTGACCTTGGTCGCGCCGTAGACCGTCAGGCGGTCGCCCTCGGGCACG
>JAKASY010000290.1 GCA_021817625.1 Bacillota bacterium
CGATCTGCTGCGGCGCCTGAGCGCGCTGGCCGCCGCCGCGGGCCTGGCGCCCGACGGCGCGGTCACCCTGCCCGCCGCCAGCCACGAGGACTGGGCACGCCAGGTGTACGCGACGCGTGAGCAGGTGAGCGCCGTGCTGGCCGACCTGCGCAGGCGCGGCGCCATCGACTACCACGGCCACCCGAGCGCGCTCACGGTCTACCCGGCGCGGCTGGCGCGCCTTCTCGACACGCCTGAGCCGAACGTGCAAATGCGCACAGACGCGTAGCGCGGCCCGCCGTACGCTCGCATCGCACCAAGGCCGGGACGGACCTGGAGCCGCTGCCCGCGCGGTGCGAAGGAGATGGCCTCATGCTCCTCGTCAACGAAGGCACCTGGGATCGCGCTCTGCGGGTACTGGTCGGGCTTGCGCTTGCGGCACTCGGCACGCGCCTTCTCGGCGCCGGCCAGATCGTCGTGTACGCCCTCGCGGCCCTCGCCCTCGTCACGGGCGTCGCCGGCCGCTGCCCCCTGTACTCGCTCCTCGGCCTGCGCACCCGCCCCCTGCCTGGGCAGCGCTAAGGGACACACGCGGGGCGGCGCGGCGCGAGATGCGCGCCGCGCCCCTTCGTCACCCCTGCTATGCGGTCGCCAGGCGGGGCGACGCGAGCGGCGCCACCGCGCCCTCCCCGCCCACGGTGACAAGGGCGGCCACAGCGCCTTCCGCCAGGCTGCCGAAGCCGGTTGCGCCGAGGATCCTCGCGGGCTGGGCCGACGCCATCGCGTGCGCCGATGGCAGCGTCGCCGCGCGCCAAGCCGTGACGTTGCGCACGGCCTCGTCGAGGACCAGGGTGCTGCCCGCGAGCGTTCCGTCCGCCAGGCGCGACACGCCGTCACGAACGGTCGTCTCGTAGTCCCCGATGCGGAACACGCCGTCGCCCAGCCCGGCCGCGGCCATCGAGTCGGTCACGAGCGTCACCCGCGCGGGCCCCACGTGGTGGATCGTGAGCGCCACCACGAGGGGATCGATGTGGTGGCCGTCGCAGATGAGCTCGACGGTCGCCTCCGGGCTCTCCAGGAAGGCGCCGACGACGCCCGGCGCCCGATGGCCGAGGGGCGGCATGCCGTTCCACAGGTGGGTCGCGTGGCGCGCGCCGAACGCCACCGCCCGCCGCGTCTCGTCCGCCGTGGCGTCCGAGTGGCCGACCGCCGCGACGGCGCCACGCGTCTGGGCCGCCGCCACCAGCGCCTCGCCGCCCTTCGCCTCCGGCGCGAGGGTCACCATGCGCACAAGGCCCGGGTGGCGGTCGAGCCAGCCCGCGAGCTCGTCCGCGTCCGGCGCCCGCAGGTTCTCCGGCGGGTGCGCGCCCTTGCGCGCGAGCGCCAGGTAGGGTCCCTCGAGGTGCACGCCGAGAAGCGTCGCCATGCCCGCCTCGACCCGGCCGGCGAAGGGCGCCAGCCGGTCGAGCTGGCGCACGAGGTCGTCGGCCTGAAGGCTCGGCAGGGAGGCGACGAAGGCGCCGATGCCGTGGGCCCAGAGCTCAGCGCGCAGATGCTCGACCGCGCCCGGCTCGCGCGTTGGATCGACTTGGTCGAGGGCGACGCCGAAGCCGCCGTGCATGTGGATGTCGACGAGCGCCGCGCCGAGCGCACCCGCCACACGCTCGAGGCGGTAGCCGGGCGTCACCTCTTCTTGTCCCACCCTGCCCACCACGCGCCCATCGCGGACCAACAGGTCCTCGCCGGATGCCATCTCGCCACCATCGATGAGCGCCTCGGCCCGGTAGCGCACCGCCGGCTCGCCGCTCGCCATGCGCCGCTCCCTCCGTCGCCGCACCGCGGTCGGTGCGGCCGTCGCTTGACCGCGCGCCGGCCGCGTTCGGGCGGCCGTGTCGGTTCGAGGCCAGCATGCGCCTGCGGAGGGCCATTGCGAAGGGCCCTTGGTCGCAAGTGCCTGCGGCAGGCGCGGCGGCTCCCCTACCCACGCCTGAAAAGGTGCGAGACGGGAGTCGAACCTGCACACCCGACCTGGAAAACTGTAGGGCATCGATGCGTCGGCATCTGACTACTGTGTATATTGAAACCACGACCAAACCCTCTTGCCAGCGCGACGCGCCGAGCTTGCGCAGCACGCAGCAAAGGCGCCCGGTTCGCCCCGCGTCGGCCGAGAATCGCGGATGTCCTTTGGGAGGCATGACGGGTGCAGCGACCCCCCCGTTCTTCGGCCAAGGCGGAAGTCCTCGCCGCCGACGGGAGAGAGGTGGCCAAGTGGTGGCGGGCGCTCCTGCGAAACAGCACCTGGGCGAGCGTGATGCTTTGCCTGCAACGCGACCTACAAGACCGGCTGGGCGCCGACGTGGTGAGCCTGTGGGCACAGCTCCCACCGACGGGACACTGGCTTCGCGTCATGGGCAAGTCGCGCGGCGAACTCGTGCTTCCCCCAGGCAGCCCTCCGCTTGGCGACTTGGCGCGCGCCCGTCGGCCTGAGCGAATCCTCCTCAGGTCGATGTCGTCCCCTCATCGCCAGGCGTTCGAACGCGCCGGCCTTGGCGACGGGTGGTTCGTGCCGCTGCTCGCGCCGCCACCGAACGCCGACGATGAGTCCTGGGTCGGCGCCGTCGGCCTGGGCTGGCACGGTGAGGCGCCTTCGGAACCCCCGGATCTGGCCAGGATAGCGCCGCCTCTCTGGTACCTCCTGCGGCAGGAGGTGGAGAACGCATACATCGATGCCGTCCTTGAAGCCCTCGTCGCTCTGGGCCCTCCAATCACCTCAGATGATTGGCATGCGCGCATCGTGGGCTTGAGAAACTGGATGGGCGGCGACCATTGGGCCCTTTATAGCGTCTCCGCCCAAGACAGCGGCCCTGCTGCGTTGTCCCTTATCACGGAGCACGGCCACTTCGCAGGCCGCGGCATGCGTCTTGTGCGCTTCATGCGCGAAAACCAGGAGGCGTTTGCCCAGTCGGCGCTGCGTCGTGCCATGCTGCAGCGGCGAAACGTCTATGTTGAAGACACGTACAGCCAAGGCTTCCGCATTACAGACGACTACGGTGGCGAGCCGGTGCGCTCGGGCTTCGTCATGCCACTTGGCGACGACAGCACGGGACATGTAGGACTGGTCGGCGTCTACTGGGGCCAGGTGCATGGCTGGCGATCGTTCGGGCTGTCAGCGCGGCCGTGGGACGCGCTGCGCCGCGTGTCGGCCGAGTGGTGGGCAGGCATGCAGACGAGTGAGGCGGCAGTGAGCGATCCTCTCACGGGGCTCCTCAATCGGCGCGGCGTTGCCGAGCATTGGGCCTTGACGGTGCGCCGCGGCGAGGCCGGCATGCTGGCCGTGATCGACCTGGACCACTTCGGCGAAGTGAACAACCGCTGGGGGCATCTTGTTGGCGACGGCGTGCTGCGAGCCCTAGGCACGATCCTGTCCCTCGTCGCGCAAGACCACGGAGGCTGGTGCGGACGCTGGGGCGGGGACGAATTCGTGCTGTGCCTGGACGCGAGATCCAAGTGGCCGCAGGTCGGTGCCGAGATCCAACAGGCGCTCGACCGAGCCGGACAGGGCGCCGGGTGGCCCCAGCGCGTAACCATGAGCGGCGGCGCACAGCGGTGGATCGCCGGCCGCGGCGACTGGTCCGAGACCTTTGACGCTGCGGATCGCGCCCTGTACCGAGCCAAGCAGCGCGGTCGCGCGCGTTTCGTACTCGCCAGTCGGGCCCCCGGGGACCGCCACACGGGGGCAGTGTCCTAGGGGCCACGGCTTGAGAAGGCGCGGCATCGCATCACGAGCGCCGACGCAATCACGCCCTGCGGTCGAGCGGTACGATCCCTCGCGTGCGCGCCAACGGTTAGGCGCAAAGCGGGCCCCGTCGGCGCCTCGTGACCTTGAACGACGCTACCGAGTTGTCGAACGCCGTGGGCTCGATGGCAAGAAGATGGAGCGGGTGATGGGAATCGAACCCACGTAACCAGCTTGGAAGTCCCGCGTTCGCTGTCAATTGTCTAATGCATCAAGGCAGAAATGGCTTAACAGCAAGGATTTTGCCAATCAATTGTCAGGGATGGTCGAACCGAATGGTCCCACTTTGGGGACCATTCTTGGCGGTTCGGGACCATTTCGGGACCATTTTCGTGGGCGGCCCTGGCTGCATAGACTCAGCCACCGTGCTTCGTCTGAAGGTACTTGTCCAGCAGGTCCGTCGCCTCCCGGTCCTTCTCGGGCAGCAGGTGCGAGTAGATTTGGCTCGTCACGCGAATGTCGGCATGCCCCAACTGCTTCGAGATGACCTCTAGCTCGATCCCTGCCGCGACGCGGACGGCGACGTTCGTATGGCGGAGGGCATGGAACGGGTATTTAGGAAGACCGGCCTTGTCCCTGAAGCGGCAGAAGTCGTTGTACAC
>JAKASY010000291.1 GCA_021817625.1 Bacillota bacterium
CGCCTGGGCCACGACCATGACGCTCGCCTGGTCGCCAGGCATCTGGACGACGGTGCTGGCGCTGCCGCTGGCGCCGGTGACCACGCGCGTCGCGCTCATGTCCACGCCCTGGCCGAGGCCGAGGTACGTCGGCAGGGCCGTGAAGTGGACGGTCACCCCGGCGTCCGCCACTGGCTGTCCCGCCGGGTCCACCAGCTGCGCGGTGATCGTGCACGGCGCGCCCTCGTAGTCCTCGGCGCATGCGGCGACAGAGAGCGCCGCGGGCGCTGGCGACGCATCCACGCCGCGGACCGCCGCCGCGACCGCCAGGGCGCAGGCCAGAGCGGCAAGGGCCAGGCCGCTGCGCATCAGCGCCCGCCTCCCAACGGACACGAAAGCGGCGGATTCCAGGCGAGCAGGCTCGGCCCGAAGGCGGCGTCCAGGACCACGCCGTAGTCCATGAACCCGTAGAGGGACGCGGGCGGCGGCGTCGCCGATGGCGGCGCGTACACGCCCTCGGGTGCGAGGTCGGTACTCCAGAGCCGCCGCCCGCGCCGGTCATAGGCCACCAGACGCGGCACGGTCACCGCCGACGGCCCTTTGGCGCGCGGGGACCACACCAGCACCATCGTCCCGAAGGCGCCGGCGACGATGGGGTGCGCTCCGACGCCCACGCCCAGACGGGACACGATCGCGCCGGTCGTGGCATTCAGGGTGAGAACCTGGCCCGCCCCGCCGCCGACGACGAGATCCCGCCCGTTCCACACCGCGCCCGCCGCCAGATCCGTGCCGCCGCGCCGCCATAGGCGGACGGGCGACGGGGAGAGCCGCCACATCTCCGCGTCCGCGGGGCCGGCGGCGCTCGGGGGCGCCGCCAGGTAGAGCAGGCCGCCGGGCAAGGCGACCGCCTCGCCTGGGCTCTCGCCGGGCAGCAGCCGGTAGGGGCCTGCCGGCGGCCTGGGCGCGGACGCGACGTACACGGCAAGGCGCCTTGAGGTCTGCCACAGCACGTCCGTCCCCGCGGCGACGGCCGCCAGGCGCACGGAGGCCCTGGCTCCCCTTGGCGCCGCGAACGACAGGCGCCCGACGACGCGCCCGAGTGCGCTCACGACCAGCACCGTCGCTCGCTGCGCGCCGCGGGCGCTCGTTACCCAGGCGACGACGATGCCGGTGCCGGCCGGGCCGACCTTCATCTGGCGCGCGGACGCGGGGGCGCCAAGGGGCACGCTCGTGAGCCGCAGGCTCTGCTCCGACACCAGGTCCAGGGCGGGTGGCAGGCCGCCGCCGGAGATCAGGACGGCGGCCTTGGGATATTCGCCGCCCAAGGCCTCGAGGGCCACCGTGCGCCCAGCCGGCACGGGCAGTTGCCACACGGTTTCACCCTGGAAGTCGAGGGCCAGGACCCGGTCGCCGGCCGGCCCGGCGGAAACGACGAAGCGATAGTCGCCCAGCACGGGGCGGGCGGTGTAGAGATCCGCGTAGCGACTATCGAGTTGCGGGAAGGCGACGCCGACGGGCTCGAACGTGGGCGGGCAGGTCTCCCGCGCGTACCCGGGCGCCGAGGGCGCGCCCAGGGCGTTCGCCGGCATGAACTCGGCTAAGGCCGAGCCCGCCATGGTGGCCCACGCGAGCAGCCCGAGCGCCGAGGCGACCGCCGCCACGCACCTGGGGCCGATGCCGATCACCCCCGCTGACGACGCCCACGCTGTCAGAGGTATTCGCCGCGGGGAGCCACTTTATGGCGCAGCCCCAGGCGCTGCAGCGCCTGGAGCCGACGACGGTCGAGGGCCGCGAGGCGGCACGGCTGGGCATCGACTACTTCACGGAGCGCCAGGACCGGATGCGCTATCCGCAATACGTGCGGGCGCACCTGCCGATCGGCTCGGGTGCCATCGAGAGCGCGTGCAAAGTACTGGTGCAGGCGCGCCAGAAACAGGCCGGGATGCGATGGCGGCGGCGTGGCAGCCAGGCGATCGCTACCCTGCGAGCGCGCCAGCGATCAGGTGAATGGGAGGCGCTGTGGGCCGCCGAGCCGCATCGTCGCCGCCCGAAGGCACGCCACGCAGACCAGGTCCGGGCGGCAGCATGACCACCACATTTTCGGCCAGCTTGCGCGAGAGCGCCAGGTTGATGTCGGCTTCCAACACGCTGTCGTGCGCGGCACCGTCGTCCTTCCCGCCGTGGCCGGGATCGACGGCGATCAGAGGTGCCGCTGAAGGGGGCACCATGGGCGCATGGGTGGGCGACGGCGGGCTAGCACCGAGGGCAAGGGGGCGAGTACCTAAGCATCGCATCTCTCCCCGGCCTAAGCTGCCCCTGGGGTCGGCGGGGCTGAGTTCACGTGGGTACCGAGTCCTGTTGACCCGGGACGAGCGTTGCGGGCCGGCGCTCCTGCCTTCTGACCCAAACGTGCGGGCCTTACCTGCAGGGGTGTCGGCCCAGCGCGACTGTCGCATCAATCTGCGTGACCGGGTGCTGAACGCAGGTATTCACCATGCCGGTGCGTTTCTCTCAATTCACTCTGAGTGGACTCTTGGAGTTCCTGAAGACGTTGGCGAAGGGACACGAGATGGGTCGCGCTCGGGTGAACGATGTGGCGGTAGCTCGACAGCGACAGGCGGGCACAGCAAAGCCTCCCACCCCCACGGTACGATTGGCTTGCTGCTACACACCCGCGCCTGGGGAGCAAGCCCAATTCGTAGTCGGGAGAGAAGGGGCCGTCACGCCGGGTAGCGGGTTCGGGAGGGTCACGAGCGTGGGGCACGCCTTCTGGTGCCGGAGAATCTGGCCGCATCTCTGCCCGGGTCGACATGGCATGAGGTCGAGGTGACGCTGCGCACAAAGCCGGTGCGCCGCGAAGTCTGCGCCCGACCGGTGCTCTAGTACCAGACCCTCAAGGAGCGCGAGGTGCTTCTGGTGCTCGTGCGCGACCCGAAGGGTCACGAGCCGCTGAACATCTTCGTATCCACCGACCTGGAGGTTCGACCGCAGGCCGTCGTCGAACGGTATGCCAGTCGCTAGCCGATCGAGGAGACATTTCGGGAGACCAAGCAGGTCCTTAGGGTGCTCCAGCCACCGAGCTGGACGCACGAAGCGCCCGAGCGGTCCCTGGACCTGGGCTTCGGACTCTACTCGTTCGTCTGGACGTGGTTTCTCACCACGCCGCGAGTCCACGCCCAGCCACCCGACCGGTCATGGTACCCAGGCAAAGACCGCGTATCGTCTCTGGATGCGGCTGCCGCCCTGCGCCGGGCCCTGTGGTCTGCCCCGATTTCCATACGCACCCCAGCGTCGCGCCCTGCCGCGGAAATTCTGGGCACCATCGTCGACGCACTGTTTTATGCCGCCTGACCGCGCTCTAGACGCCAGTCTTCCGAATTCGGGCCCGCGCCTTGCGTTGACAGTAGGCGCCGTGGCTCGTGCATCAGCGTCGCGTCCGACCAGGGCGCAGTGCGGTGAGCCAAAGTGCCGTCCGGTCCTTGCCGCACAAGTGTAGCCGGTCGCCCCACCGGCGGCCGCGACAACAAGTCTGTTGCGCCGTCGAAACTTGGGCCGCTGAAGGTGCATGGCGCCCATGGCATTAGGCTCTTGCACGGGCAGCGATCCATTCGGCCACGCGTTGCGGATCCCCCCGCATCTCAGCGGACCGGCAACTGCCGTGGGCGCGCCAGGAGATCCGATACACCACGCCATGACCAGTGAAGGTTGCCCGAACCACACCAACGCCAGGCAAACTGTCCCCTTGCAGCGCGGCGTATAGAGGCACTGCGTAGGGCGACCATCCGTACACGTTCATGTTGACCATTTGGAAGGTCCAATCGTCCTGCGTCCAGAGGCCGAAGAACACTGGTCGGCGGTCCACGTCATCAACGTAACCGTGCCCTCCGACGGCAATCATCGGAACCAGCGAGGCTCCGGGTTCCGTCGTCCAAGACGGCGCCCGTAGCAACGGCGCCGGACATGCAGACCCCTGACCTTGGACCAGCAGGGTCTCGTACGACCTTGGCGATGTTGCACGGGAGGCGGTCTCACTCCGACCCAATACGACAAGGCCAAGCGCTACGGTCGCCACCGCAAACCAGCGATACATGACCTTCATGGCATCACCCCCCAATCGAGTAGGAGGGGGCGGCTAACCCCCGTCCTCTCATTTCTGATGAACGTCAACCCGGGGTCGGTCGCTTCTTGGACGATCGGCCCCGGGCGGCCTAATCGCCGGCGACCCGGGCAAGTGCCGGGCGGTCCCGTCCCGTGCCCGAAGGGCGGGGCGAAGGCCCGGGACTGGACCGCCCGGCGGGCCCGGGTACAGTTGCGGTGGCCAGCCCGGGGGCAAAGAGTCGACTGATACGGTCATCCCAGTCAGATCGGA
>JAKASY010000292.1 GCA_021817625.1 Bacillota bacterium
ATCCGCCGCAGCCCTGAAGTGGCAGCGTGTACAGACGAACCGGTCGCCTTGGCGGCTGCGCTTGTCCACCCAGCCGCACGACAGGCACGTCTGCGAGGTGTACGCCGCGTTCACGACCTCGAGGCGAGAACCTCCCGCCTGGATCTTGAACTCGAGCCTCTCCCCCAGACTCTGGCGCATCCAGCGGGCGACCTTGCGAGACAGCCTGCGCGACCGCGTGCGTCCGCGCAGGTGCGTGAGGTCCTCGACGACCACCACCCCGGGCTGATCCGCCAGCACACCGTTGACCGCCTCGGAGATCCGCCGCCGCACCTCGGCCTCTCCCCGTGGTGCCCCCCTTCTCTCCCGAGCCGGCCAGCAGCCCGGCGGCCATGGGCCACGCGCGAAGGCGAGGTTCACCGTCTCCTTGCGCCGGTCGAAGCGCACCTGGCCCACCTTGGCCTTCCGGGTGCGCGTCGGTCCAGTTCTTGGGGCTGCCGCCTCGAGGCGCTCCGTCTGTAGCCGCGACCCGTGCGTGCCGCGTTCGGCAGGATCGCCTTGGCGCCACCGACGCCTGGGCCGGCGTCACCAAGGGCAACGCGCGAAGCTCCGCCCTGCTCACGCGCCTCGGGTTCGAAGCGGTGGCGGACATGGGCCACTACACGCGCTACCATCGAGCCTTGATCGAGCCCTTGGCCTGAGCCCGGGCCCGCTACGCGCGCGTGGCCTATCAGGCCGCCAAAGGAGGGGTCGTGGTGGCGGTGGCTTTCACCGCCGAACGCTCCCGCCGCTTCGCCCCGCCGCGGCTCACTCGCCGGTGGCCAGGCGCTGGCGCAGCACGGCCTTGCGGATCTTGCCGCTCGCCGTGCGCGGCAGGTCGGCGACGGTGATGAACCGGGTCGGCACTTTGAAGTGGCTCAGGCGCTCGCGCAGGAAGGCACGCAGATCCTCCGGCGAGGTGGCCGCGCCGGCCGCGGGCACGACGAATGCTACGGGCGTCTCTCCCCAGTCCGGGTGGGGGCCGGCCACGACGGCGGCCTCGGCGATCGCCGGGTGGGCGGCCAGCGCCGCCTCGATCTCGATCGAGGGGATCTGCTCGCCCCCGGACTTGATCACGTCCTTGAGGCGGTCGCGCACCTCGATGTAGCCGTCCGGGTGGCGCACCGCCAGGTCTCCCGTGCGCAGCCAGCCGCCGCGCAGGGCCGACTCCGTCGCCTCGGGGTCGCGGTGGTAGCCGCTGATCACGACGTTGCCGCGCACCGCCACCTCGCCCATCTCCAGCCCGTCAGCGCTCACCTCCTGGCCGTCGGGCCTCTCGACGCGCACCTTGCCGGAGAGCAGCAGCGGGATTCCCTGGCGCGCCTTGAAGCGGGCGCGCGCCTCCGGCCCGAGCGAGGAGAGGCCGCGCGGCTCCTCGCAGTACGTCGCGAACGCGGTCGTCTCGGTGAGGCCGTAGAGGTGGGTGACATGCCAGCCGAGGATCTCGTCGATGCGGCGCAGGGTGGCGGCAGCAGGCGCGCCGCCGGCTGTCACCAGGCGGACGCGGTGCGAGCCGGTGAAGGCGCGCGCCTCGGCCTCGCGCAGGATCATGCGCAGGACAGTCGGGGCCGCGCACAGGACGGTGACGCCAAACCGCTCCACGCGGTCGAGCACGCTCGCGCCGCTGACGCGGGCGCACGGCACGTTGGCGGCGCCCACGGCGAGCGTCGCCCAAACGAGGCCCCAGCCATCGGCGTGGAACATGGGCGCCACGTGCAGGTGCACGTCCTCCCGAACAAGGCGCAGCGCCACGACCATGTTCACCGCGTTCAGGCACGCGCCGCGATGGCTGACGAGCACCCCCTTGGGCCGCGCCGTCGTGCCACTCGTATAGTTGAGCGTGATGGGAGCACGTTCGTCGATTCCCTCGGCCGTCAGGGGCACCGGAGCGGCGTCGGCCAAGAGCTGCTCGTACGACAGGGCGCCGGCCGGTGCCTCGACGCCGCCCTGGACGATCAGCGTCAGCCTGCCGGGCAGCTGGGCCAAGGCCGGCTCCACAGCATGCAGGAGAGAGGCGTCGACAATCAGGGCGCGGCTCTCGCTGTGCCCGAGGATGTAGGCGTACTCATCGGCCGAGAGGCGCGTGTTGAGCGGCACCAGGACCGCCCCGGCGAGCGCTGCGCCCGTGTAGCACTCGAGGGCGGGTGCGGTGTTGGGGGCGAGCAGGGCCACACGCTCGCCCGCTCCGACACCCAGGGCGGTGAGGGCGCCGGCCAGCCGGCCGATGCGCTCCGCCAGCTGCTCGTAGGTCCACGAGAGGCGGTCGGACACCACGGCCGTGCGGTCGGGAAAGGCGAGAACTCCGCGCTCGACCAGGGCAAGGGGGGTCAGGGGCACCTCCATGGCTCGACCTCCGTCGCTCAGATGTCCCAGGCTACGGAGGCGAGGCGGGCGCGGTTCCACGAACGAGCACGGCAAGGTGGCTGGCCGGCGCCGGACGGGGCGCGGGAGGCGCGGCGAGGCGCCGCCGGCCGCGGCGGCGCCATCAGGGAGCCGTCATCGAACGGGAGCGAGTGGGCCCCGGGGAACTACGCTTCCTGCCCGGGCGCGGGCGCGGACGGGGCCCCGAGAGCCATCCCACACGTCCACGCATGTCGCCCGCAGTACGCCCGCCTTGGGCCAGGGATCTGGCGCAAGGCGGCGGCGCGCATCGCGCACGCGCCCTCCGCATCGAGGACGAGCAGCGCCCGGTGCGGGCCGTCCTGGCCGCGCAGCGGCCCGCCCGTGAGGATGACGCCCTCCTCCGTGAGAAGGTCCATGAGCGCAGCATGCTCCTGCCACAGTCGCGGCTCGCGCCTCCCGACGCCGGGCTGCCACGCCGGCCCCTGCTCCTCCAGCGCGTCGTACCGCGCCTTGCGCCGGCGGAGGGCGGAGGGATTCTGCACGCCGAGGAGCGCCCGCCAGGCGTAGGCGGCGGTGGCCGGCAGAATGTCCCGCACGGTCCAGGGGTCGGCGTCAAGGCGCGACCGTGCCGCGCCCTCCGACTCGTGCTTGAACAATAGAAGCGTGAGTGGGCCGCTGCCCAGCGGGCCGCCGACGAGGATCCGACCGGCGTCGGCCAGGCGGTCCATGAAGGCGGCGTGCTCGCGCCACAAGGGCTGACGCCCGAGCGCCTCTCCGGGGAGCCAGCCGCGTCCCGCCTCCCGCGTCACCACCACATACACGTGCCCGCCCCCCGGCACTTGTGCCCATCGCCTCGGCGAAAGAGCGACAGACCGTTCGGGAACAAACGCATGTTCGCACCACATCCACGTCAAGCTGTCGGATACGTCAGCCCCACGGCCGGGGCCTCGGGAAACGGCGCGAGCGCCGTGCGAGCATCGGCTCTCGCTCTCCCGGGTCGCCTCCGATTTCGCCGGGGCGAAGGGGCTCACCGTGTTTTTGGCTCGCCGCCATGCCGGCCCGGACCAACAACTTGAACGGATCGACCGCTCACCAAAGCGGCTGGCGGCCCGCCGTCGAACTCGTGGCCCAGGGGACCAAGCTGGGGCCAGCCCCCGCGCAGGGTGCCCAGGGCGCACCATGGTCGACCGGGCGGCGGGCGGACGGACGCTCGCAGGCTGTGTGCGCGCTGGGCAGTCCGCTTCCGTACGGAGGGAGGATCGCCATGCCCCAGGCCCGAGGGCTCGTCGTGTCGCGTCGCCGCGTCGCGGCGGGCGTTGCCGTGGCCGTCCTCACCCTGGCCGCGGCTGCCACGGCGAGACGACTCCACGTGGCCGCCGCCCAGCCGCCCGTGGTCGGCCCCGTGGCCTTCTCGCCCAACACGCAGCTGGACTCCCTGGCGGTGGCGGGCCCGGAGCTCCTGGCCGCCGCCGGCCAGACCTGCCGCGACGGCGCCGGCGTGCGATGCACGGCCACCGTCGTGGTCAGCGCGAACGGGGGCCGGACCTGGCGGGAGGAGCCGCTCGGTGGCTACCGCGCCGCGCTGGCCGCTGCCGACCCGCGCACGCGCACGTTGTGGCTGGCCGTGCAGGAGGGCTCGACCTGTGTGGAGGGCGCTCCGGCGCCAAGCTGCCCGACCGTCGTGCTCGCGAGCGCTGACGCAGGCCGCACCTGGCGCACGGTGCTGGCTACCGACTGGAGCGTGACCGCGATTCTGCCGCGAGGGCCCGTTTCGGGCCTTGTCGCCCTCGGGCGCTGCACCGGCACCGTCTGCGAGGGGAAGCTCGTGGCACGCGTCGGGTCGGGGCGCCCGTGGCGGGTCGCCTGGACGGGGTCCCTGTGGATCACCTCGCTCGCCTCGAGCGGCGGCCGGCGCTGGGCGGTTGACGCGGGGGTCCTGAGCCACCGCGGCAAGCCCGCGACCACCGTCCAGGTCCTCAGAAAGAT